>JALWNR010000383.1 GCA_027083715.1 Bacteroidales bacterium | reverse complement strand
TTTTTTTAAATCTTGTTTTGTATAAATTTTTTTTGATATTCCACCTTGATTTGAGATAATAATTAACTCATATCCATTTTTTATCATCTGTTTTAGGCTTTCCAGTACCCCTTTATTTAATTCGAAATCATTTTTTTTATATACATAATAATGATTTGCGTTTGAGTTAATGACACCGTCTCTATCTAAAAATACAACTTTCATTTAATAGTTTAATTTCCGGAAATTAAAATAACATGGTAAAAAAATAGCTAATCAGCGCCGGTTTTAAAATTATTGGGAAAGTAAAACCAAAAACAGCTCCGTAAAAATGGGCATCGTGGTTAATATTGTCTTTATTTTGGCGGCTCATATACTGTGAATACACTAAATAGGCAATACCAAACAAAAAAGCAGGTATCGGAATAGGAATAAACATAATAAAAATACTCATGTGCGGGTCAAATAATATACCTGCAAACAAAACAGCCGAAACAGCTCCTGAAGCACCCACAGAATTATACCAGTGGTTGTTTTTATTTTTCAGAATAGTAGGTATTGCAGAAATAAGTATCCCAAGTATATACAGTAAAATATATAATAATTTCCCTGCAGGAAAAATCATGATAAAATATTTTTCTACCAAAGCTCCAAAAAAGTATAAAGTAAGCATATTAAATATCAGATGCCCCCAATCAGCATGAAGCAAAGCATGAGTAAACACTCTAATGTATTCTTTTCGGTTAACCACCATATAAGGGTTTAACTTAAATCTATCAAAAAGCTCGCGATTGTTAAAAGCATAAATAGATACCGAAGCGGTTAATATAATGATGAAAAATGTAATACTCATTGTACAATTTTTAAAATTTATTTAGCAAAAGGCAAAATTATGAAAAAAAAATGCCCTAAAATATTTTTTCGTAAATAAAATGTAGGAATTAATCAAAACAGGAACAACTCAATTATTTACTTGTAGTAATTTATTATATATTTCTAAAGATACCCATGCATCAGTAGCTGCATATTTGAGTTGTGCTTTGGATAGCTGTTGCGATTCCCAATTTGACAGTCTTTTTGCTTTTGAGATACGAAACCCCAAAACAAGCGCTGCAAGTTTTTGGAGACTAAAATTTTGAAAACCTAATTTTTTTACAAAGGTTTGTAAATCAACAAAAGTAGCAGCTTCAAATTTTCTTAATTTTTGTAAAGCAATAATATCGTCTTTTATGGCAACACCTATTTTTATTATCGATTTGTTTTCCAGTAAGTTTGTAATATCAGCATGTAATCCGTTTCCGTTTAAACGGAATAAAAAAGCAGTATCAGAATTTGACAATTGCAATAATGAAACTTTATTAATTCTGCCTTTTTTAAAAGAGGGTTTTGTTTCAGTATCAAAACCAATTTTATCAAATCTACTTAAAAAGGCAACAGCAGCACGAATATCATCCTCTTTCTCCACCACATGAATTTCACCTTCAAATGCTTTAAGTGGTAATTCGTTCATTTCTTCTCTAGATATACTTTTAGCAAATTGCATTATTCTTCATTAAAATCGTTAAATCGTTCATTTATTAACCAATTATTGGTGTTTGGGGTACTGATACTTGTATTTGTATCATCCTCGTCTTCAAGGCTTTCATTCCCATAGATCAGATTATGCATTATAGATAAGGACGCCAGTAAGCGAGGACCCCAAAATCGTTCAAAGTTCATTTTACATTCAAACAAGGCATTTGAAAGACTTTCTTCATTACCTATTCTATAAAGTGTAATTATATCTTTAGCATCCTGATAAATATCTGTTAAACATTCTGATAAACTAACACTCTCCTGATTATCTGTTTCCAGTGTTTCAGGAGTAAACACTTCAAAAAACGACTCACTACTCCCCAATTTTTTTGCTACTCCGTTTTGAATAAAGTGCCAGTCTTCTTCGGTAACAAACTTTTCAATAAAAGCATCATTAATATCTTCTTCAATAGGTAATGCTGTTGCTTTTAGGTACAATAAACCAAGCAATTTTTGGTTTTTTTCCAAAAAAGCTTTTTTTGAGATTTCTTTTACATTTTCCAGCAACAAACAGTATTCATTCGCCACCAATAAGAACTCTTCTATCTTTTGTGTATTTAAATCTTTGTCCATCCTTGTCGTACATTAAATAAAACGATACTACTTTAATATATTCAATTAGTACATTCAATTAGTACAAATTGCCGAAACTAATTATTTTCATTTGAGTAATTAAATTACTCAAACCGATATATTAAAAGAAATATAATTTTAACGTTTATTGGGGCGACAAAAGTATAAAAAAGTCTTTTAAAAAACAGTAATTTAAACTTGTATTATTCTTACGTTATATTTTGCATAGCTGATTCTGCTTTTTCTTTGGCTGCTTTTTCTTTATAATTGAACCATTTATCACCGGCAGTTTTTATCAAAAGCTCATCCAGATGATGAACAACCAAAACATTCCACAATCCTCTCATATAAGCACCGGGTGCACGATAATTTATTGAAAAGCCAGCATCCAGATATTCAATATGATGCCACCAGCCGGAAGGAATGTATAATGTTTCTCCGTTTTGGATAATACACTCATGTCCGCGCACATAATTAAGCGCAGGATATTTCTCATAATCAGGATGATCAATATCAACAGGGCTATGTACGGTAAAAGGTAATTTATATAAAAGTTCGGATGTTTCCGGCGGGAAAAGTACTATACGTTTTCGTCCTACTAAATGGGTTAAAAACACATGCGACATATCCATATCATAATGAATACGTGTAACTGAAGTTTGACCTCCAAAAAACATAAACGAAAGATTTATCATTTTGTCAGTAATATCCGGCATATGAAAATCTTTTTTTAAATCAGGATTTAATTTAAAAGGATTAAATAAAAATATACGTAAAGATGTTGGTCCTTGCAAAATTAAATCAATATACTCTGCGAATTTCATTTTTATTGGAGGATATTTAAATGATTGCCCCATGTATTGTTCAGCACTGTCAAACAAACCTATTTCATGGTGCCCCATGGTTTCTTTAAAAAAATCAAAAGTCCATTTCTCCAACAAGGGCTGACCTTGATATAAGTTTTTAATAACAAGCGGCTTACGCGGCTTCATATAATTTTTCTCAAAATCTTTTTTTGAGATATTATCAACAATCTCAACATCTTTATGAATACTTAGTGGCATAATAAAATAATTTTGGGTTAATATTAACAAGTGTTTGTCCAAACATCAGACTTTATAAAAAAGATAAACTCTAATTAGCAAAGATAATAAATAATGATGAAACGAACATGAACTTTTTTAATCAAAAGTTCACGAACGAAAATGACTAAAAAAAAGCTCATGTGAAGACAAAGCGGTTATTCCGCAATAGCGAAACAGCTTATGAATGAAGAAAATAAAGACACATAAAATGGAACACTTAGTACGCAAAGCATTTACCTACGGTAAATATATTAATTTTGATGTCTGTACGCTTAATTAGTGTCTGTCTATAAAGTGCTTGATTGTTAAAAAAATTAGATTTTTGATGAATTTTTGTTTTTTTCGTTGCAGCAAATGCTTATGTATTAGGCAAGACGGAAAAAGCAAAAAAACGCAAAAAGATATTTTTTTAATTCGATGACTTTATGGACAGACACTAATTAATATGAGATACAGTTTAAAATACTAATCTCTTAATTTAAACCGCAAAATTCACTGCTCTTAGCATATTTGCATTGTAAATTACTGTGTGTTAAAATGTTAAATAACTTTTACGACAAAGTAAAACCACCCAAATTTGGGTGTGCTTGAAATTCTCTTCACGCATCTACTTCGTTACGAGTTCCTTGAAATATAAAGATATGTCGGCGGAACTCGGTGCCTCGTATCTGCATAAAGAGAATTTCATGAATTATTGCGGTTAAACCATAGCCAATAAAGGGGGTAACATGACACATGTAGCTTTTTGGACTAAACTCAACCCTCTATAGCAGATAATCGAAAGAAAACTTTCTGAATACTTTTATCACGAAATCGTTAAAAATTGTTAATTCATCAGGTATTATATACTATTTATC
>JALWNR010000382.1 GCA_027083715.1 Bacteroidales bacterium | reverse complement strand
GAAAAGAACTTACATATTGACGCATTAGATAGAAAAATTCTTGCAATACTGGTAGAAAATGCAAAAACACCTTTTTTAGAAGTGGCTAAAATGTGTAATGTATCAGGTTCAGCCATACATCAAAGGGTAAATAAATTAACCGAAATGGGGGTAATTACCGGTTCACATTTTTCCATTGACCCTAAAAAATTAGGTTTCCAAACAACCGCCTATGTGGGTGTTTATCTTGAAAATGCTTTGATGTTTGCAGATGTTTTAAAAGAAATGAAAAAAATTCCTGAAATTACCCAATGTCATTACACAACAGGGCAGTATTCAATGTTTATAAAGGTTTTTGCTAAAGATAATACGCATTTAAAGCAAGTTTTATCAGAAAAGCTGGTTGCTATAAGGGGAGTTTTACGAACTGAAACATTTATGTCATTAGAAGCATTGATTGATAGAGAAATTCCTATTGATATTTGATGTGGTTTTTGCAGGTCGGAAGACCTGCGCTACTTACACCTCTACTTCAAAAGTATAAAAAGAAATATTATCTTCCACGGGAATAAATTCGTAGTTAAATTGATTATTACTTTCTAAAGCGATATCTACTAAACCAAGACCAATTTTATGCTTGGTTAATGCAGCAGTACGTTTAAATATAAGTTCATCATAAAGAACTTTCAACTCTTTTTTATCCATTTTTTTGAGGGTTTCTAACTGCTTTTGCAAATTTTTAGCTTTACTTTTCTCAACAAAATTACCGGTTGAAATGTAAAACTGCTCTTCTTTTTTGCAAATCATAAAGATTGCTTCTTTTTTCTTGTTCATTTCTAACGAATGATGGCTAACATTTTGTAACGCTTCAATAATAAGATGAAAAGCAAGTTTTTGAATATTAATGGTTCTACGCTTTATGTTTTTTTCTACCATATTAAGCACCGGATCGATTACAATTGGAGAAAAATTACCTTTATGGATTGAAATTACTTTGTTTTTACAAGCACGGGTATGAAACTCTTTAATCCAATCTAAATCTACATATTGATGGGTGTCCTCTTTTCCCTTATCACTTTTAATTTTTATTAAAAGGTAGAAGTAAGAATATTCGTTATTGATTTTTACAAATTCATATTCCAGCTTTTCCTTTGTTTTGCGAACCATTTCGATAAAACCCAAACCGGCACCACCTGCTTCGGTAAACTGATTATTGGTAAGAACCTCCTGATAAAGTTTATTTAACTCTTTATGGTCTAGAGTATTAACTTCATTCAGCTTATCTTCCACATAAGTTATTCTCGAATTATGTATAATGTTTGCGGATATAATATAAAAATGATGTTTTATATTTCGTACCAAAAAAAGTTCATCCAAATAGTGTTCGTCTCTGTTTTGGGGCTCATCGGCATAGCGGGTAATGTTTTGAAAACTTTCTATCATAAGATATGAAAGTTTATGCCTAATTTTCCGTAAACTGCTGTGTTTTACAATATTGTTTTCTATTAAATCAACAGCATTCATTACTATATTATTGGCAAAATAACCCTGATAAGCAAAGCAAAACTTATCTTTTTCAAATGTTTTAAAAATTTCGTATGTAAGAAATGTACTTTTCATGAAAATGGTAAACTCCGATTTCTTAAGAGCACTAATTTAATTATTTTTTTTAAAAATTTGTGTTTTCAGTTAATATGTTTTCAAAATATTACTTTTAGAGCACTCTTAAAATCAATATATTGAAAAAATAAAAAAGCGGCTCAACTATTTGCTGTAAGAGCCACTTTTTTATTTTGCTCATGTATTCCATCAGTTGGTTATCAACACACAACTATGAACAAATTATTGATAAATTACATAGACTAATAACTTTTTATTTATTTAAACATAACACTCTGTCAGATTTTAAAGAATAGACCGTAAGCTAATTAATTAACAATCAACACCTTCTGAAATCTTCGTGCATTCATAATCTATTGCTAATCAAAAAACTATAAACAATAACGAGCTAATGATATTAATAATTGTACGCTTTTACCTCAAAATAAGATTGTGGATGCTCACAAGCAGGACACATTTTAGGTGCAGCGGTTCCTTCATGCAGGTATCCGCAGTTTCTACACTTCCAAACTACTTTATCACCTTTTTTAAATACTTTTCCTTCTTCAAGATTGCTGTAAAGTGTTTTATAACGCTCTTCATGTGCTTTTTCTACTTTTGCAATCATTTTAAAAGCCAAAGCAACTTCTTTAAAACCTTCTTCCTCAGCAATTTTTGCAAATTCAGGATACAATTCTGTCCATTCTTCATTTTCACCTTCTGCACTAGCTTTCAAGTTTTCTAATGTTGTACCAATAATTCCGGCAGGATATGCAGCAGTTATTTCAACCATCCCGCCTTCTAAAAATTTAAAAAAACGTTTGGCATGTGCTTTTTCATTTTCAGCAGTTTCTTCAAAAATAGCAGCAATTTGTTCTAAACCTTCCTTTTTAGCCTGTTTTGCAAAATAGTTATAACGCATTCTTGCCTGTGATTCACCGGCAAATGCTTTTAATAAGTTTTGCTCTGTTTTAGTACCTTTTATTGATTTCATCTTATTTTTAATTTTAAAATTAAACATTCAGCTCATAAAATTATAGAATTTAGTGCCAACGACTATTATAAATCTTTTGAATTTTAATAATTTATTTTCATTATAAATAACAGAATGAAGGAATATATATTTACATAAATTTATGAGCTTATTATCAACTGTCATTTTTGCATTGTCCCATAAATACTATTGAAAATTTGTCACACGTCATCATTACACACTGCCATTTTGTCTATTAAAAATGCGATTATTGTACGCGCAACATATTGATTATTAATTAATTAACATTTTTTAACAGTCCACATAGCAGGGCTTGGCATTTTGTTTGAAAAAACAGAAAGTGCAAAACAAATAAAACGAAAAAACAAATGTTTAACCATTAAAAAAGGAGGTAGCTATGACACTGGTAAAAAGAAATGAAATGATTCCGACTATGTGGTCTAATTTGTTCAATGACTTTTTTACTCGTGACTGGAATGATTGGTCTCTGCTAAACTACTCTGATACCAATACAACTTTGCCCTCTGTAAATATTAAAGATACTCCTGATGCTTACGAAGTTGAAATGGCAGCACCGGGAATGGACAAAAAAGATTTCAAGATTGAGCTAAACAATGATTTGCTAACAATTTCATCAGAACGCAAAGATGAAAAAGAAAGCAAAGAAGATGAGACCTATACACGTAGAGAGTTTAGCTATCAATCATTCAGCAGATCATTCACTTTGCCGGGAATTGTAGAACGCGATAAAATTTCGGCTAAATACGAAAATGGCGTTTTAAAAATTAATATCCCGAAAAAAGAAGAAGCAAAACCTAAACCGGCAAAACAAATTGCAATTAAATAATTAGGTCTGTGCATTTAGGGTAGTACTAACAACTGCCGGACAATGAAAAAAGTTGCCTGACGGGTAGTGATTCTGACAGTTTTTAGCACTTTAAATTGTTGTACTCAGCCTGTTAGGTGACTTTTTTTATACTAAAATAGTAATTTGATAAAAATTATTTTTAATAGAACTAAACATTTAGAACTATGAGTTTATTTAAATGGAAAACTGATAAAAAACCTCTTTTTCCGAATATTATAGAAAAATTTTACGGAAAGAAGATTACAGAAAGTGTTTCTCCGGTAGAAGAAGTATCAACAGTTCCTTCGGTAAATATATCAGATAATAATAAATCGTTTGAAATAAATATTGCAGTACCCGGTTTAAAAAAGAAAGACATTAAAATTGAGGTAAAGGATAATTGTTTGGTGATATCATCAGAAAAAGAGTATAAAAACGAAGAAAAATCAAAAAACTGGATGCGAAAAGAATATGGATACGCATCTTTTCAACGAATTTTTCAATTGCCTGAAAACGCAAATCCTGATAAGATTAAAGCCAAAATGAAAAAAGGTATTTTACAGATTACCGTAGGTAAAACTGAGGATAGTAACTTCAAGGCGTTACACATTCCCGTTAAATAGTTTTTAAATTTTACTAAGACTTTTTTTG
>JALWNR010000381.1 GCA_027083715.1 Bacteroidales bacterium | reverse complement strand
AATAGAGGATGATTAGCATTAATAATTTCATTTTAGGCTAAAGCCGGTTTATTTGTATGTTTTTTTGTGAAATCTTTTTTAATAATATTGACAAAATTAAAAGTTATATTGGTAAGGTAAAAATGACAAGGGCTAAATATTTACATCAGTACAAATATTGCACCTTAAAAGAATTTAGGAGTATTTTTAAAAAAGACCTAAAAAAATAAAATAAATTGTTTCACTTAACTTATAATGTATTGTTTTACTTTTGAGCATGCTTTAACAATATTAATTTCAATAATCCTTTTATAAAATAATCATCAAATGAAAAATCAAATTTTAATATTCGCAATTTTGTTTTTTATGGCTTGCAATACATCAAATAAAGAACAAAATAGTCTTGTAAAGACTAAAAATCAAACAAAACTCATTGAAAAACACCACTTAAAGCTTAATGGCGATTTAATGACTCCCGAAGTTTTATGGTCATTTGGTCGTATTAGTGGAGCAGAAATTTCGCCGGATAAAACAAAAGTTCTTTTTGGAGTAAGTTATTACAGTATTCCTGAAAATAAAGGAAACCGAGAACTGTTTGTGATAGATATTGATGGCAGCGATTTAATGCAACTTACAAATACTCCCGAAAGTGAAGCTAATGCAGTTTGGAAACCCGATGGCAGTAAAATTGGTTTTTTGAGCAGCAGGAGCGGTTCACTACAAATGTGGGAAATGAATCCGGATGGAAGTAATCCTATTCAAATTTCGGCTATCGAAGGCGGAATTACCGGTTTTAAATATTCGCCGGATATGAAAAAGGTGGTTTTTACCAAAGAGGTAAAGGTAGGCAAGGACATTCACGATATTTACCCCGATTTGGACAAAGCCAATGCTATGATTGCCACTGATTTAATGTATCGGCATTGGGACGAAAGGGTAACTACCTACTCGCATATTTTTGTGGCTGATTATGATGGAAACAGCTTAAAAAACATGAAAGATATTATGGAGGGGGAGCCTTATCATTCTCCTTTAAAGCCTTTTGGCGGTATGGAACAAATTAATTGGAGTCCCGACAGTAAAAATGTAGCCTATACATCAAGAAAATTAATAGGAAAGGCTTATGCTTTTTCAACTAATTCAGATATTTACATCTATGATGTAACAACAGGAAAGCAGTATAACCTGACAAAAGGAATGGAAGGTTATGATGTGGCACCTGTGTATTCGCCTGATGGTAAAAAAATAGCTTGGGAGAGTATGGAACGTGATGGCTATGAGGCAGATAAAAACCGTATTTTTATATATGATTTTGAAACAAAAGAGAAAAAAGATTATACCCAAGATTTTGACCAAAATGCAAGTAGTCTTGTTTGGGACGATAATAATACAATTTTCTTTTCATCAGATTGGCATGCGCGTTATCAAATTTATGAATTAAATACCGAAAATGAAAAAATAAGAGTTGTTACCAAGGGCGATCATAATTGTTATTCGGCTATCCCTGCGGGCGATAAACTGATTGTTACAAAACAATCGATGAGCAAACCTACCGAACTCTATGCTGTGGATAAGAAAACGGGAAAGGAAACACAAATCACTTTTGAGAATAAAGAAATTCTTGATCAACTAAGTATGGGAAAAGTAGAAGAGCGCTGGATAACTACCACTGATGGTAAAAAAATGCTTACATGGGTAATTTATCCTCCTCATTTCGATCCGAACAAAAAATACCCAACACTTTTATATTGTCAAGGAGGACCGCAATCTTCGGTAAGTCAATTTTTTTCTTATCGTTGGAATTTTCAGATTATGGCTGCCAACGGTTACATTGTTGTTGCACCTAATCGCCGTGGATTGCCAAGTTTTGGTCAGGCATGGAATGAGCAAATAAGTGGTGATTACGGCGGACAGAACATGAAGGATTATTTGAGTGCTATAGATGCTTTGGCAAAAGAAGCTTTTGTAGATAAAAACCGTTTGGGAGCAGTAGGAGCAAGTTACGGTGGATTTTCGATTTATTGGTTGGCGGGGCATCATAACAAGCGTTTTAAAACATTTATAGCTCACGATGGGATTTTTAACCTAGAAGCCATGTATTTGGAAACCGAGGAAATGTGGTTTGTTGATTGGGATTTGGGCGGACCTTATTGGAATAAAAATAATAAAACAGCTCAAAGGTCTTACGCCAATTCGCCCCACCGGTTTGTTGATAAATGGGATACCCCGATAATGGTTATCCATGGCGGAAAAGATTATCGTATTGTCGATTCGCAAGGGATGAGTGCTTTTAATGCAGCCGTAATTCGCGGAATACCAGCTAAATTCTTATATTTTCCCGAAGAAAATCACTGGGTTTTGCATCCTCAAAACGGTGTTTTGTGGCAACGTGAGTTTTTTAAATGGCTGGATAAGTGGTTGAAATAAATACAGTTGAATGAAAATATAAGATTAACGATTTTCGATTGATGAGGAATAAAACCTTCAATCGAAAATCGTGAAATATTAATTAATTTTAATATACTGATTTGTATAAAAATCAGGCGATAAAGTTTCACCTGTTGCATTTTTTAACCATTGATTTAAATCATATTTAGCTCCCGGCTTAAACAATTTTTCAATCATATATTTGCCAACTTCAGGATTGTCGATACATTTTGTATCACAAGCACTTCCATCGTCTTTTAGGATATTTTGTTTTATATAAAAATGTATTTGCGAAGCAATTAATTCGCCAAGCATATAATTATGATATGTGCAAGGCATTGTAATAATATGAGTTTTTGTCGCCCAGTCCGGTGCGTTTCTGTCCGGTGGACGATTAAGTAATTGATATTGCTCTACCAAATCCCACCAAAGAGTATTCAAGTCTTGGTCAGGATCGTTATAAAGTTCTTGTTCAAATCGATACATCACTTGTGCCCAGCGCGCAAAAACAAATTTCTCCAAACGTAACTGTTTTAAACTCACGCCTTTAAGTTTTTCTGTGTTTTTTTCAGAAACACCTAATACTTTTTCTATCCAACCCATATTGCTTGAAAAACTACTAAATAAAGTGGCAACTGCATCATTAGCAGCAAATTGTGGCGGTTTATGTAATGCAAAGGGCAAGTCTTTGTCAATGTATTTTAAATATGCAGCAAAACCGGATTCATAGAGTAATGTAGTCATTGAACTTTGTGTGTTTTCTACATTGGCAAGTATTCGTACCGTTCCTTTTCGGTCTATATCAGTGGTATAAGCCAGTTGGCTTTTCCTGTTTTTGGGATATAAATCGCTATTATTTAGAATACGGTCAATATCCAGTCCAATGCCGTTGAAATACGTTTTTACAACAGCTACAGGCTTTATATTTTTATAAAACTTATCTAAATTAATATTATAAATAGTGGGTGCTTTTTGAAAAAAACGATTTTGATAATGCCAAGGCATTAATTCTTCAATATCAATATTATATTTTTTTGCCAGATAGCTATCTATTTCTTCTTTAAGTTGCATATAAGGACCGCGTGTGAGCATATCCAAATCATCAAAAATATTTTCAATTTCCTGCGGATCTTGTCCGTTGGTTTTTAACATCATTTCGTAATAATTGGTAAAACCCAGTTCTTTTGCTGCTTGGTTGCGTTTTTTTACCAATTTTATCAAATCTTCACTAACAATATTTCCAACTTTTTTACTTGCTTCCCAATATTTTCTTAATTCTTTTTTATCTGTTGAAGTACGAAGTACGTCTTCTATTTTATTTACGGATACTACTTTGCCGTCTATTTCGGGTCGGAATGTATTGAACTTTCTTTTAAGTTCATTTTCCAATGTAATAATTTCAACAAGTTTTCCTTCTTCTATTTGATTGGGTAAAAATAAGTCATATAATTCTTCCAATTCTCTTGAAAGTAGTGAGTCAGTTATAAGTTTTGAGTTTTTAATGTATTCCAGTTTTTTAAAACTTTCTTTATTTGAATGGATTTTACTTAGCATAATTTTATATTCCGTAGCCAGTTTATATTGCTCTTCGTCACCGCTTACCGCAGCATTATAGGCTGCTTCATTATACTTTTGATAAAGAGGAATTACCTTTTGCTCATATTGGGC
>JALWNR010000380.1:630-4079 GCA_027083715.1 Bacteroidales bacterium | reverse complement strand
TTATTATTTTGTTCTTCAACATTTATGATATAATAATCATCCTGTTCATCTTTACCGGACAGCAAGATGATAAATTCAATATTTTTTTTCCCGATTTTAGACATTTTATCAATAATCTCTTTTACCGATATTTCATCCAGCACAAATATCAAGCGTTCAATACCATAAAAATCAATAAGTTCGGATAAATTATCTAAATTTCCCAAATATTTTTCGGAACTTACTGACTCTGATTGAGAAAAATATCCAATTACGTTAAAATCTTGTTCTAAAAGTTTCCATAATTTAGGATTTAAAAATTTGCTATTAGTAAGCACCGCAGATTTTAGTGGTTTTAATGCTTTAAAGTACAATTTATTCAAATTTAAACTACTTGTAAATAATCTATTAATAATTAATACAACAAAACTAATAATACTTCCTGAGGTTACTAAAAATCTAGAAAAACGATAATGTTCGGGCAGTAAGGAATAAATAATTAAAACTGCAATACCTCCATAAAGACCAGCAAGAGTAATATCTTTTAAAAAAACAATTTTTCGGTAAGCTCCTTTTATAAGAGCAAAAAGTAAGTAAATAAAAATATAACCGGGAATAAAAATAGTTAAAAAAATATCGGGAAAATAATTTGGATTTCCATATTTAAAAACTGCCCACCAAGGAGTTATATATCTTAAAATTAAATAAATCAAAGAAAAATCCAATACAGGAAGAAGAATTTGCTGAATAATTCTTTTCAACATGGAAATACCGGCACGAAAATAAATTGCAAATTGAATAAAAAAGATGTACAAGCGAAGTTTCTTTCCTGAAAAATGCTTTTTTGCGTAAATACTCATTGCCTGATAAAAAATACGAATATAATTCAGGCTGCCTTTTTTGGTACTCTCACCTTTATAATGTATTATGGTAGTTTTCGGAAAATAATAATTTTTGTAACCGGCTTTAATAATTCGATAAGATAAATCAATGTCTTCGCCATACATAAAAAATGTTTCATCAAGAAAGCCCGTCTTTTGTAAAGTTTCTCTACGCAAAAACATGTAAGCACCAGAAAGCACCTCTACTTCTGCCACTTCATACTCATCGAGATATTTAAGTTGATATTTACCAAACTTTTTCGATTTTGGGAATAATGCTGAAAGTCCGAATATTTTATAAAATGAAATCCAAGGAGTTGGTAGTGAGCGTTTTGATTCAGGCAAAAATTTTGCTCTTCCATCAATCATACGTACCCCAAGCGCACCGGCATCAGGGTGCTTATCCATAAAATCAATACAGAGTTTAAGACTATTTTCTGCAACTACTGTATCGGGATTTAACAATAAGGCATATTTAGCTTTTGAAAGTTTTAAAGCCTGATTACATGCTTTTGCGAATCCAAGATTATTCTTATTGGCAATTAATTTAACCTCGGGAAAGAATTCTTTAATCATTTCAATAGAGCCGTCTATTGAATGATTATCCACAACAAAAACCTCTGTATCAATATTTTCAGACGCTTTTTGTACAGAATACAAACATTGCTTAAGATGATTTTTTACATTATAATTTACTATGATAACAGATAAAATCACTTTTTATATTTAGGTAATATTCAAGATATCCCTCATTATCGGTTTTAAACCACTAAAAAAGAATTCCACAGCAATAACCATAACAATCAGTCCCATAAGTCGCATCATTACTTTATTCCCGGTTTCTCCCAGAAAATCAATAATCTTAGAAGAAAAAAACAAAATTAAATAAGTAACCAACATTATCGCAAAAATAGAAGCTAACAAAATAATTTTCAGCGTATATGTATTTGCATCTTCCATTAAAACAATTGCATTAGTAATTGCCCCGGGTCCACAAATCATAGGAATGGCTAATGGTGTAATAGAAATATCATCCACGTAGGTTTTTATATCACTTTCGTCAATTTTGGTTTTTCCAAGTCGTGCTTGCAGCATATCGTAACCCACAAAAAAGAAAATAATGCCACCGACAATTCTAAAACTATCTACGGATATACCAAAAAAATTAAATAATACTTGCCCTGAAAAAGCAAATGCCAACAAAGTAAAAAAAGCAATAATAACAGCACGTAAGGCTGTTTTATTTCTTTGTTTTTCAGTTAATGACGAAGTCATAGTCATAAAAACAGGCATTACTCCCAAAGGGTTTATCAAGGTAAAAAACGAGGTAAAAAACAAAATTGCCGTTGTAATATTTTCGGTCATTATTGTAAAAATAATAGTTTATCAATTTCGTTAATAAAAAAAACAGCAAAATGCTGTTTTATTTTTACTATGGAATTCTAACTACACGAAAGCCATAGTTGTAATTTGTATAATGCGGATAAGGTCCATCGCGTGATGTAACCCTTGCCATATCATCGACATAATACCATGAACCGCCACGAATTACACGAAAAACACCTCTGTCAGGACCTTGCGGGTTTTTCTTTGTAGATGCAGGATAACGCGCATATCTGTCCAAACACCATTCCCAGGCATTTCCGCTCATATCATAAATACCCAACTCGTTGGGTTTCAATAAGCCAACAGGTTGTGGTCCTTTTTCATGGGTAGTTTCATCGTACCATGCTACCTTATTAATATTATTAGAACCGCTAAACTTATAATTACGGGAATTTTGTCCTCCGCGTGCTGCATATTCCCACTGCGCCTCAGTAGGGAGAATATATTTTTTGCCGGTTTTTTTCGATAACCATTTACAATAAGCCATTGCATCGTTCCAGCTTACATGCAGAATTGGATAACTTGATTTCCAAACCCATTTTCGAGCATATGGATGCTCCTCATACCATTCGGCTTTGGGCATAGGCGGCATTTTTTTTCCGGTTGCTTTGCAAAATAGCTGATATTCTTTAACAGTAACTTCATATTTTCCGATATAAAAATCGCTAAGTATTACTGTGTGAACAGGTTTTTCATCAGCGCTCCCATTATTATTTCCCATTTGAAAAGCACCACCTTTAACAAATACAAGTTCAGGTAAGATTTGTGATGAAATATATTGAAACGAAAAAGTACTTATCAGCAAAAAAGTAAATATTCTAAGTTTTAATGTCATATTTTATAAAATAGAAGAATGAACTTTATTTGTTTTTAACAATACGAAATCCGTGATTAAAACTGGTAAAACCCGGACGAGGACCGTCTCTGTCGGCAACTCGAGCTAATTGATCGCGATAATGCCACGAGCCACCACGCGAAACTCTGTAAATTCGCGAACCCGGACCTTTGGGGTTATCTTTGGGGCTGTTTGCATAATAATTTGCTGAATAAAAGTCCCAGCACCACTCCCAAACATTACCACTCATATCATAAATACCCAGTTCATTCGGCTTTTTGGTACCTACTTTGGCAGGTCCTTTAAGTTTTGAAGTTTCATCGTACCATGCCACTTCATCAGGATTATCGCTACCCGCATAATTATAG
>JALWNR010000380.1:0-620 GCA_027083715.1 Bacteroidales bacterium | reverse complement strand
GCATATTCCCACTCTGCCTCAGTTGGCAAACGGTAGCCATTTTTTGTAAAATCGCAGGTAGTAGTTTCACCTTTAATTACATAACACTTTTGCAAACCCTCTTTTTCGCTCAGCCAGTTGCAATATTCAATTGCATCATACCAACTTATATTTTGCATCGGGTAGTAATCTTTCCATCCCCACCACTGTGTTTTTGACAACGGATAATAAATTTTAGTATCAGGATGTTCGGCAAACCATGCAGAATCCGGTGCATGAGGCATTTTTTTTCCGGTTGCTTTACAAAATGCTTTATATTCACCTACTGTTACCTCGTATTTTCCAATGTAAAAACTATTTAATGTAACTTCGTGTTGGGGAAGCTCATCAGCAAATTCTGCTGAGTTAATTTTTTCTTTTTTTTGGTCTCTACCCATTTTAAATGTGCCACCATTAACCAGCACCATAGCTGTTTGTGCATTTAAACCAAAATTTAGGGTAAAAAATACTATTAAAAGGTATAAAAATCTGTCCTGAAAGTTTTTATTTCTCATTATCAGTTATTTTAATCAAATGATTTGTATTATAAAATTTTTGTTAAATTGCTGAAACCTAACTACTATACTATGCTATTATTAAAT
>JALWNR010000379.1 GCA_027083715.1 Bacteroidales bacterium | reverse complement strand
TGTCCAAACAACATAAAAAATAACTTGTACATCCTTTGTATATTTTTCTTTGATGCTTTCTAAAACCACTTCCATTTTTTGGCAAGGAATACATTTTACCGAACCTAATTCGATAAAAGTAACTTTTGCTTGTGTATTTTGCGCAAATGCTATCTGCGTAAGCGAAAAAAGCATAAAAACATTTAAAATAATTTTCATCATCTTTTTTTTAAATAAATAAATATTGTAAATAATACAGCCCTACAAATAAGAAAATAACAGCAACTATCCGCCGGAACCATTTTTCAAAAACTTTTACTTTATTATATACTGAACTGATACCGCCAACGGTAAATGCTATAAACCAAGCGAATACAATAACCGGTAAGCCGGTACCCAATGCAAAAACAATAGGAAGATATAAGCCAGAAGCCGATGAAATAGTCATAGGAATCAACATTCCAAAATATAATACACCACTATACGGACAAAATCCGAGAGCAAAAATAATTCCGAGCAGCAAAACACCTGCAAAACCAAATTTTTCTTTTTGCTGCATTTTATCGTTTAACTTATTGAGTCCGGGAAATTTTATTTTAATTACATCAAGCATAAATAAGCCAATAAGTAATAAAATTGGACCTAAGGCACGCTCACCGTATTTTTGAAAAAAACCTGCCAAAATAAACTTACTTGCACCTAAATAGAACAATAAGCCGATTACGGTATAGGATATTGAACGCCCTAATGTATATATCAACCCGTTAACAAACACTTTCCGTTTATGCTCAATATCTTTGCTAATGTATGCCATAGCCGTAATATTAGTAGCCAACGGACAAGGACTAATCGCCGTCATTAAGCCCAAAATAAAAGCAGATAGTAAAGGCAAATGCGTACTATCCAAAAGATGCTGAAGTAAGTCCATTACAACTTTGTTAAATGTTCAATTTGACTTGCAATAATTCCTTTCCATGTTTCAGGCTGGGTAGTAACAAACTGAAACGCATCATTGGTTAAATCAATAACTTTTTTATCCTTAATCAATAAAAGCGTTTGTCCGTAAATCTGATACTTTTTTATCAAATCGGGGCGTTTGTTTTTATCAATATTTATCGATTTAAAAACGATTTCTCCTTTATTCATTTTTTCCGGAAATAATTCTTTTAAATACTGATGTGTATTTTCATCTACTGCCACACAAGTGCTGCAACGAATGCTCCCATGAAAATAATATACATGAATGGTGTTTTTAGAAATAGGATTATCTTTTGATATTACGGCATTCTGTTTTTCAGAATTTTTATTATTACACGCACCGGTAATAATTAACAAAGCAAACAGAAAACTTAGGGTTAAACTTTTTTTCATAATTACGCACTTAATAGTTTAAGAATTTCATCGGGTTTAGGTACTCTGCCTTTTACGACCACTTTTTCGTTTACTACCAAGGCAGGGGTGCTCATTACATTATAAGACATAATGCTCATAATGTCTTTCACCATAATTATTGTTGCATCAATATTGTTATCTTCAATAACTTTTTTCACTCTTCTTTCGAGTGTTACACAATTTGGGCATCCTGTGCCTAATACTTTAATTTCCATAAGTTTAATTTTTAAAAAATTACATTAAATAAATAACCGGATATAATGATACAAACAGTTACTGTTCCGAAAAAAAGTGCAATGAGTTTCCATGTCATCACTTTTTTAAGCAACATGGCTTCGGGCAATGACAAACCTACTACACCCATCATAAAAGCCATGGCTGTTCCCAAAGGGATGCCTTTGGCAACCAATACTTGTACAACGGGTAAAATACTTGATGCTCCGGCATACATTGGCACGGCTAGTATCGTAGCAATAGGTACTGCAAACCAATTATCTTTACTCATGTATTGTTCAAAAAAGCCTTCGGGCACATAGCCATGCATGAAACCACCAAGTGCAATTCCGGCTAATAAATAAGGTAAAATACCTTTAATAATTTTCAATTCTTCCTGCCAAATTACCGGTAATCGTTGCTTAAAACTATGATGTTCCGCAATAAATGTTTCCTGATCTGCTTGCGCTTTCGATAAAATTTCTTTCACCCATGGGCTTAAATATCTTTCCAACTTAAAGTTCTGCAAAATCATTCCTGAGACTGTTCCCAGTAAAACACCACTCAAAACATATATTACCGTAGTTTTAACTCCGAAAAGACCAACAAATAAGCCAACAGCCACTTCGTTAACCAAAGGAGAGGTGATTAAAAAAGCGAAAGTTACCCCCAAAGGAATTCCTCCGCTTACAAAGCCAATAAATAAAGGAACCGATGAGCAGGAACAAAAAGGCGTTACGGTTCCAAATAGCGATGCCACAAGGTATTCTAATCCGTAAAGTTTTTTGCGCGAAAGATAATTTTTTACTCTTTCAATGGGGAAATAACTGTTTATTATACCCATTAAAAAAATAATGACAAATAATAATATTAAGATTTTAACGCTATCATAAATAAAGAAGTTCAAGGCTTGCGCAAAATGACTTTCTTTGTCGAAACCCATAGCATTAAAAACCAGATAATCTGCAATATACTGTAACCAATCAAACATTTATTTTCTATATTTTATAATTTCTTTTTCCAAATCCGCTTTAGATAAAAATCCTGTATGCCTAAAAACTTCTTCACCGTTTTTATCCAAAATAATTTGCGTGGGTATTGTATTAACACCAAAATATTTAACCTGCTTTATTCATAAAAAATGACAAAACTCGTGCATTGTGTTGATAACAAACTCTTAAGACATTTGTATGAAAAAAATTTATTTTTGTCATTTTTTACAAGTGCGTTTTTTTGAATTCATCTACTTCCTATCCAAGCCTTTGAAATAGAGAACTATGTCGGCAGGCTTCGATAGTCGTATATAAATCCAAAAAAACGCATGAATTTTGCAGGTTAGCAATGGTTCTGCCTTGCTTATTATTTAGCCTGTAAATTTGAATATTTATCCGGTTTTTGTATTGCCCTGTAAGCTGTGCCAACACCGTATCCATTTGCATACAAGGCTTACAGCCTTTTCCTCCTAATTCAATAATGCTTAATTCATAAGTTTTTGGATTAGACAAATAATCAAATTGCTTAAAAAAAGCGATACTGTCGTTTTTATGCACAATTATTTTGTTGTGCCTTAACTGATAGTTTGTTACAAAACAGTTTAGCCGTTCTTTTACAAAAAACAGGATAAAAACCAACACAATGGTACTTAGGATAAGGATAATATTTAGCTTTTTATTTTTCATACAACATTTATCAATTAATAAGTAGTAAAAATACAGCATTAAGCCACATTTTCATTTAAAGCTAAATTGAGCAATTATCTGATAATCGCTCAATTTAGCTTTTATACATTATTTTGCTGCACAGTCCTGACACACATGCTTATCGCCCTTAATACGCGCATATTCCTGAACGACCATTTCGCCGCATTCTTCGCAAACAATACTGTTGAACGTATGTTTGGGTTCTTTCCAATCATATTCAAATACTTCGGAAATATTCATAATCATTTCGGCAGGTGCACCCATTACTTTATCCACCAAAGGTTGTACAACCTCATCAGGTACTTGTGTAGGCGGTACTCCCTTTTCGCGAAAATCTTTAAAAAACGGGGTTGTTTTAGTTTGCAACATCGCCTCTGCTTTAGGCGTTACCCTTACTGCACGCTTTGTCTTTTTATCAATCAGGGTTAATCCCCACTTGCCTTTGTGCGATTTTTCAATATTTCCTTTGCCGAAAGTACATCCAGTAATTACCTGTACACCATCGGCAAAGCAGGTAGCACAGTGGTTATCACCAAGTTCAACAATTGCATGCAGAAAACTGTCGCCTGTGCGTTCTACACCCAATTTATTCATTGCTGCTTCTGCCACGCGTAAGCCGTTTGGCATTGCCGGACATTTATGTCCGTGAAACTTTTGCCCGAATTCGAGCCACTCTTTTGCGTTAACCATAATTTAAAATTTTAATTTGTTAATAAATATTTAATTAATAGAGATTTTTTAATCTCATGTTTTTACACCTCATTTATAGTTCCTTTGTGTTTATCGAAATATTTACCCATAATTATACCTATCAGAATAAAAACAGGTATGGATAATATTAATCGAAGTATTGAAAATTTTAAACCGAGAAAGCCAATCTCGAAAGTTAGCATCGGCACTTTTGCCATAGTGTACGAACTCAGATAAATAAAAATATTTACTGATGATGTTCCTTTCTTTTTTAAAATATAAGCCACAGGAAATGCAGCATACAAAGGACCTGCCTGAACAAATGCCAAAAGCATTACCAATAAAACACCCTTGATACCCGAAGATTCGCCAATATGCTTTTGTACTTTTTCTTTAGATACCCAAACATCAAAAAGCCCGATTAAAATAAACATAACGGGAAGTGCCAAAATCATTTCTTTAAGAAACTCCCAAAAGTTATTTTTAACAATAACAATTCCGGGCTGAAAACTCGCTAATAATGAATAAACAGTAAAAATTGCAAATGCAATTATTAACGAAAAATCAAATTTATATTTGTTCAGATATTCTTTCATTACAAATAATTAAAGATTAATGCCATGATAATTCCCACAAGCAAAGCACCCGCAAAACTCAGCAGATTTCGCATTAAAGCTACTTTTAATCCGAAGTATTTTTTTTCAATAGGAATGGTTAGAATACCAACCATTTTCAGCGTAGTTATAAAAACAGCAATAACAGATAAAGCAACACCTGATTTAACAAGAATCCCTGCCAATGGATAAGCAATAAATCCGGGCAGTACGGCAACAGCACCAATTATACCTGCCGAAAAATAAGCCGCTATACCTGCTCCGGCTCCTAAATATTCCGTTAAAACATTATCCGAAACAAAATACAAAACAATACTAATCAGTATAATAACCGACAAAAGTGTAGGCAAAATATTTATAAATTGCTTGGCTCCTTTTTTTATTCCTTTCCATGTCTTTTTTTTGTCGAAAATGAAAGAGATAAGAGTTAATATTGCTGTAAATATTATGATGTAATACATCCTTTATTGTTTTTTTAGATATTTTATTTCTCCTTTTAATTCGCAAGCATTGGCAAGTGTATTGCTAATGGTTCCGAATTTTAAAATATTTTTATGCCAGTTCTTTAATTTTCTTTCGTCTATATCGGTCTCTATTTCAAGTAGATATTCAATTTTTTGCATTGCCGGTGGCTGGTCACTTCTTTCGCCTTTAACGGTAATTTTGGCTGATTTATACGGATAATGCAATATTTCCGAATAACGCTCTACATTTTTTAAAATGCAGGCAGATAAGGCAGTTAGTAGTAACTCTGCAGGATTGGGTAAAAGCTCATCTTTGCCCGAACTTGCATCAAAATTTATAATTGATTTATTGGATAAACTTGATGCTTTTCCGCCTTTTTGCGATTTTGCACTTATCTGATATTGCAACATGACTATAAGCTATTAATATGATTAATTATTTCATCCACTTTTTCATCTATTAAAGGTGTTTTCCCTTTTGTAATCCCAAAGCTTGTTGTGTTGATATGGATAAAATCAATAAAACCTTGTGTTTTCATAATTTTATCCACACAATTAATTGGGCAACCGTCCAGAACAATAATTTTTGATTTCGATTTTTTTGTTTTCTCAATTAATGCTTTGTCGCCTATCGCGATTTTTGCCATACAAAGCATATTTGCATCACCGCTCTTTGCCATTCTTCGAGCTACTTCATCCGTATAGCAACCTGTATTTGACGCACCGGAACAAGCAATTACAATTTTATTTATTGAAGTTTCCATGACTTTAATTTTTAATTAACTCCTTATTATCATTACTCAAAAACTCAGGTTGTAAGGTTACATGGTGGATACCGTATTTATTGTGTAAATATTTTGTTATTGATTGTAAAATTTGTTCAAATTCGGTAATTTTTACGTTGTGTTCCAAATCGGTATGAGCCTCGAACATAATATCGTGTTCGTTAATTTGCCACACATGAATATGGTGAATATTTGCCACACCTTTGATATTAGATATATCTTTGGCAATACTCAATATATCAATATTTTTAGGGGTAAATTGCATCATTATTTTTAATGAAGACACAAAAATATCCCTACTTAAATAAAGCAGATAAACCGCTATGAGTATAGAAAAAACAGGATCAATCCAATAAATTTGGAAATATTTCATCAAAATACCGCCGATTAATACAGCAATTGAGGTCATCATATCGCCCAAAAGATGTAGATAAGCCGATTTCATATTCATATTTCCTTCGGCATCTTTTTTTATAAAAAGTACGCTTAATCCGTTTACGGCAATACTGCCCAGTGCCAGCAAAATAACCAAATTACTTGATATTTCAACGGGTTTTATTAATCGTTCAACAGCTTCGTAAAGAATAAAAAAAGCTAAAACAATTAAAGTTGAGGAATTAAAAAAAGCTGCAATAATTTCGCTTCTTTTATAGCCAAAAGTTTGCTTTTCGGTAGCTTCCTTTTTTGCCAGTTTATTTGCAAGGTACGAAATGATAAGCGATAGCACATCGGAAAAATTATGAATAGCATCGGAAATTAACGATATACTCCCTGAAATTATTCCTCCAATAAGTTCAGCCAAACTAATACTTGCATTTAGCAATATGGTAAAAAACAGGTTTTTACCTTCTACTTCGTGATGATGATGTTCGTGTCCCATAATATTCAATTTTTAAATTTTTACTGAGCATAACAGCTCTTCTAATTAATAACTGAGACAAAATTACTTTTATGTGGATGCAATTTAATTGCAAACTTGAGCTCATCGATTTTATCAATATTCAGTACCATTATTTTTGACAGTTGCTGCATATACCATTAATTATTAGTGAATATTTATTTGCGGTATAATTATCAGGTAACTGTGGTAACTGAAAGTTATATTCAGACAAACAAAATGTATTCCCACAAACATCACAATGAAAATGCGGATGAATTTTATGATGATCAACCTGACATGCATCAGAACATACGGCATATTTTACTGATTTTTCATTATCCTTAATGGCATGCAACAAAGCGTTATCCTCAAAAGTTTTAAGTGTCCTGAAAATAGTTGCCCTGTCAGCCCAAGGTAAATCCTCTTCAATATCAGCAATACTCAACGAATGCGAACTATTTAATAAAAGTTCCAGAATTAAAATACGGTTTGCCGTAATTTTAATTTTCTTTTCTTTAAGTAATTGTTCTGTTCTTGCACTCATCGAATCCCGTATTTATGTCATTTTAATTTCACATAAATATGTGTTCCTTCTTTTATATTATCAGTTACCGGACATCTTGATTCAGTTTCCTGTAACCAACTATATATTTCCTCTTTTGAAGCATTTTCAAAGTCTGTTTTTATCGATACATTTATTTGCTGAAAACCAGCACGTTCATCAAAAGAGCAACCCATGAAGTTACAAGGGTTCATGCTACCTTTTATGTCGATTTTTATACCATTTAATTTCATGCCTCTTTGCCGTGCTACTTCATGTCCTGTAACATTTAAGCAACCTGCCAAGGACATTAAAAGGACTTGAACAGGACTGGGTCCCATATCTGTTCCTCCCATATTTTCAGGCTCATCAATTATCATATTAAATTTACCGGATTGTATATTTAATCTGGTCGGTGTTTCACTTTTTGCATGGACACTTACATCTACTTGCATGGTGCAAGCTTCTTCAGTTTTGTTTAATTCTTTTACATTCATAGCCTGTTATTTTATACTGTTTAAAATTTTCTCATTGCTAGGCCGACATCCTTTTGCAACAATTGTTTCATTAATTATTATTGTCGGTAAAATCCATGTCCGGTATTTTAGTATCTCATCAAGATTGCTGATAATGGTAAATTCCGCTTCGATATTATTTTCTTTAAAGAATTTATCCAATGAATTGACAATTCGTTTTGTCCTTCTGCAATATGTATTTGCTGATAATATTTTTACTTTATTTATCATTAATAAAATCGGCTAAAACTTTTATAAATTCAGGTGTTCTTAAATAACCAATTGATTTATGCGGATTGGCTTTCCCATTCATTTTATAAGTATTTACCACCACAAAATCTTCCACTTTAACACCATTACTGTTTTCTTTAAAATCATCGGATAATTTATAATCCATGGCAATGCTGTCGCGGATATCAGCAAAATTACACCACCTTTTCACCACCGATTCAGGAGTTTGCAGCTTAATATGTCCCTGATGTTTTGATTTATACAGTTGAGCGATTCTGCTAATTACAAAGGGTGCACCCAGTGGCGAACCGATTGTGATAAAAGTATTTACTTTTACCTGTGTTGAAATAAAGCTCAACACGTCAAAAGCTATGATAGTACCCATTGAATGCGCAATAAGCAGAATGTCGTCCTCTTTATGCTTTTCAAGTACTTTTACCAGTCGTCCATTAATCCGGTCTCTTTTTTCACAATTTATGGTGTAATTATTATCACAACCTTTGGTAAAATACACTTCTAAATCTTTAAAATTGTTATGAATAAAGTTTCTCGATACAAAAGGAAATCTTAGCTTATAATCGTGTTTAAGAAAGATTGCATAAATAATCTTTTTTAAGAACAAAATCATTCGATATCTAAGCGGATTTTGCTTTGGTTTTTTCTTGACAGGTGAAGGCGTATAAGTTTCATCCAGATAATATGGACTTTTCGGGTCTTCTTCTAAAGAAAGAGGCTTGTCGTATAAAATATCAGCCCAATAAACCATCTCGAACTTTGGTAAATCAAATTGAATATTTGAATATTCCATACCTTCTTTAATGGATAATAAGCCACATTGTTTTAAGACTTCTTTGGGGGGCTTATTCCTTAATCCGTGTATTGCAATGATTACTTTTGCCATAACTTAATTAAAAAACATCTGTAATTCTACACTTGCATAATAATTTTCAATTCCGCCATCAACTATACGAAAATAATTATCAAAAAATAGTTTCAATTTATTCTTGTTTATCAGATAATTATAAGCAAGACGATAATACGGCACTTGTACTGACTCATAAGTGCTTTTATAATTTTCAATAGACAATACGATTTGTGATTTTTTGATATTTATTGCCGATAGAATATAATACCCCTTAGCATTTAAGTTATTTTCAAAATCTGCGTTTAAATACTCTGCCTGAATATCAAAATATTTAGAATTAAATAAGGCAAAGAAATTATAACGGATATCGCTGCCTGTATAAAATAAAGAATCGGGCAAGACTTTTTTTAGTTGCAGATTTTGTGCATAACGATACATGAGCGAATATCCAAATTGTAATTTACTGTTTTGCAAAGGAATATTTACAGCCAACTTATGAGCAAGCATATACCCTTTATTGTTAAAACGATATTCTTTTATCCCATAACCATTAAATACACCCAAATGCGCTTCGAGTATATTATTTTCAGTATGAAAATTTGCTTGTACCCCCAAATCTCTAATGCCCAAACTGCCGTCAGGATGCAGTGCATTTACAGCTATTGCTCTTTCTATTGCCGGAATTTTGTAATCAGGCTGAGTCCATTGCAAACTGTACTGTGGAACAAATTGCCCCATATCAAACAAAAACAAGCCTTTTTTATAGCTGATTTTAGCATCTTGCAAGAAAAAACGTTCCTGCATCCAACTTGTAAAGAGCACTTGTACTTTGTATGACCAATTGTTTGAAAACTCAGGGGTAGATTTTAGCCAAAATTTTAAACGGCGCAGCATAATACTCGAATAATCATCGAAATTGCTTGTTGCACGAACTTGCGTATAGCCGTTCCATTTTGTTTTAGTAGTAATTTCCTTTTTTTCTTGTGCAGAAACAGCTATATGCAAACTTAAAAATCCTATTAACAATATTCTTTTCATCATAATTTAAGCAATGTAAGCCATAATTGCAGACCAACTAAATTTAATAGCAATGGCTATAAGTACAACAGCATATATTTTTTTAACCATTTTAGGTTTTGCCTGATTACTCATGAAGCGTGCTCCCAATTGAGAACCAATAATTACCGCCAATACTAAAACAATGGTTAATGGCCAATTCATATTACCTTCTGCCACATGTCCTAAATAACCGGAAAAGGATGAAAAAGTAACCACAAAAGCCGTTGTGGCAGCCGCTTCCTTAGTTTTATAGCCCAAAGCCATTAATACCGGTGCGAAAACAAAACCTCCACCGATACCCAACATTCCACCTAAAAAACCAATGGATAAACCCACTATAATCCCGATGATTATACGCTTTTTCAATGCTGCTTTTTGCTCGGGTTCTTTTTTATTAGCCTGACTGAACATCCGGATTGCAGCAAACAAAACCGCTGCGGCAAATATTAATTTTAAGTCGGCTTGATTAACGTGTTTGGAAGTGAGCGCACCTACGGGTGAAGCGATTAAAGCCGAAACAGCCATAAAAATACCGCCTTTCCAATCAACCAGTTTCTTTTTACCAAATTGGATGAGTGCCAAAGAGGTGTTTAAACCATTGAGTAATAAACCCAAAGGCAAAGCAACAGTTATCAAATCATATCCTGCCCAATTTAAAGCAGGTACATAAACCATTCCGCCTCCCAAACCCAACATTGCAAATAAAAATGAGGCAATTAAAATGATAATTCCAACAATAATGTTCATAATTTGTATTTTTTTATTTCGGAAGTTATAAGTTTCCCAAATTACCACAATTAACTTAGTATCTTGAAATTAATAAGTTAAGTGTAGCAGCTTAAATTTGAGAAAACCTTATTATTAAATATTAATTAAGTTGTTTGAAAATTTTTCCCGGTTTTAAAACGGCACCAATATCTTCATTGCCAGCCGATATCCATTTAACTTGCTCAAAATCTTTTGAGATTAAATAAATATACGCCCAAGCTGCACGTGTTTTTGAAGAACAAAAGGCACCAATCAACTTGTCTTTGGGCAATTCGTTAATTCTGTCGGGCAATTCTTCAATTGGAATTTCAATAACTTTAATATCGAACAAATCGAAATTAAAGCGTAAGGTGTCACACTCTTCTTTTGAGCGAACATCCAGAAAGACAGCATCTTTTTGGCTTAAAAAATTTTCAAAATTGATGACATGTTTTCCCGTTCC
This sequence comes from Bacteroidales bacterium, assembly GCA_027083715.1. GTDB lineage: Bacteria > Bacteroidota > Bacteroidia > Bacteroidales > NBLH01 > NBLH01. The sequence continues at coordinate 4,855 of JALWNR010000379.1, read as the reverse complement.
TGTGAAACTTAAGTTCATCTTTTTTAATGCATTTTCCATGATTAAATATTTTTATTGATTCAACTTATTTTCGTAAATAATTTGATAAAGCTCTGTCAAGCGTTTTCCGGTGGCACGAGCATCTCTGATTGCCAGCGGATCATTTTCCAATCCGCCCATTTCGGTAAATGTATAGCCTAATGCCCCACTTCCGCCCAATATCATCCTGTGGCGCAGCATAAAAGCATGCAGTGTATTTATGGTGCTTTCAATATATCGCCTGCCGGTAATTACATAGCCTCCTATTTTATTTCGTAAAGCACCTTTCATCCACCAAGTGCGTTCCATTAACATTTTTACTTCGGAACTTACATCGGAAAATTGTGAAGGCGAGCCGATAATGATTAGCTCTGCCCAAATCATGTCCTTTAATACTTGTTGCATATCGTCTTCAATCACACAATAACCTGTAGTTTTACATTCACGGCAAGGACCACAGCCGGAATATTTTAAATCACCGAGATAAACTTTTTTAATTTCGGCTTCTGCCGGAAACTCCGATAAAGCTGCATCTAACATTTGAGCAGTGTTTCCGTTTTTTCTTGCGCTTCCGTATATAGCTAATATTTTCATGTGATTATTTTTTTATTATTTTTAATTGCCACATAGCCCGTTCCGCTACTGCGGAAGAACCGCATGATATAAAATAATCATTACCATGTGAGTTTAATAATTATTTTAATCATGCTTGTTTCATAATGCATTATTTATAGTTAATCGCAGATAAACGATAATCTATGTTAAATTTTTTTATATTGAGCAGGAACTATTCGTAAAATCAACATCAAAAAAATCACAAAACAAAGCTTTTGCCTTATCCCAGTTTTCTTGATTAATGCAATATTTTACCTTTGGCGGATTAATTTCACCTTGTATCAAACCGGCATCTTTCAGTTCTTTTATGTGCTGCGAAACCGTTGATTGAGCAACCGGTAAAATATCTACAAAATCGCCGGTAAAACAGCAGGATTGTTTTTCAAGATGCTGCAAAATGGTTAGCCTGATTGGGTGTCCCAATGCTTTGGCAAAACGCGCCATTTGTTCTAATTCTTTTTCTGTTTGTAATTTTTTGATCATAATGTTTTGGCATTCATAGTTTATCGCAAATATACGATGAATTATTTTGTGTGACAAAATATTATATTATGTTTTATATCATAATATTGGTTTAATTGATGAACATTTTAAATAATAAATAATTTCTGTTTACTCAAAGTTTATACTGTTGAGGAATGTATAAAGAATCCTTTGGATATCATGATAAATAAAACTAAATTTAGTGCTTAAAATGTATAAGCAAAAAGCAAATACACTATCAATAAGTTTGAAAGACACTGAAATACAAAAACTGGCAACAATAAATTGCAAAGCACATTTAACATGATTTTTAAAAGAAAGAAAAAAGATATTGAAAGATTAAAATTATCATTTGGAAAATTAAAAGATGACAATTTTAATTTTGAGAATATTGAAAGGTATTTCTTGAATAAGGATAATTCAGAATGTTTTCATATTCTTAGTGATAAAACATGTAATGATTTAGATTTTGAAGAATTATTCATGTTTATAGACAGAACATGTTCTAAAGTTGGTCAACAGTACCTATATAATATTTTGCGGACTATTCCATCGGATTCTAAACATATTGACCTTAACGAAAAAATAATAAACGAGTTAACAAACAAATTCGATTTTAGGATAAAAACCCAAAGACTTCTTGAAAAGTTAAAAAACAACGATGCATATTATATATCTTCTTTATTTCAAGAAGAACATTTGAAACCACCTAAATGTTTTTTTGTATTTCGCTTGCTATCTTTTACAAGTTTATTGTCATTAACCCTACTTGTAGTTAATCCCAAGCTAATTATAGTCTTCATTGGCATTTTTATGATCAACCTGGTTATTCATTACCGGAACAAAAAGAATCTTTATCAGTATTTAGATTCTATTCCTCAACTAATAAGATTAAACAGGGTTGCATCTCAGTTACATAATGAGGAAACATTTAAAAAATTAAAACCAGACTTGGCTAATTCTATTAAAATTATTGACCAAGCCCGAAACAAAATGTCATTTTTTCAACTTGAAGCGAAAATGCAGGGAGACATAGAAGTATTATTTTGGACAATTCTTGAACTATTCAAAATTGCATTTCTTTTAGAGCCTCTTCTTCTATTTGGGGTTTTGAAACAACTCAATACAAAAAGAACCGAGATTGAAGAAGTGTTTTGTTTTGTTGGGCAAGTTGATTCGCTTATTTCTATAGCAAACTTAAGAGCAGGATTAGAATCATATTGTTTGCCAATAATTGATAATAAAGAAATTTCAGTTTCGACCTCAAATATTTACCATCCATTAATCAATGACTGTGTTACCAACAGCATAGATGTTAATAGTAAATCAGTTTTACTTACTGGCTCAAATATGTCAGGTAAAACAACCTTTATAAGAACTATCGGAATAAATATCATAACAGGATTGGCTTTAAATACATGCTTTGCTGAATCTATGAGAATTCCACGAATTCGAATATTTTCAGCAATACGTATCAGTGATGATTTGATGAACGATAAGAGTTATTATTTTGAGGAAGTATTGACAATAAAGGAAATGATTGATAATAGTGAAAACATAAACCCAAACCTATTTTTACTTGACGAGATTTTTAAAGGTACCAATACCATTGAGAGAATTTCAGCGGGGAAAGCAGTTCTTTCTTATTTATCAAAAAATAATAATATTGTTTTCGTATCAACCCACGACATAGAATTAGCAGATATGTTAATTGATGATTATGAATTGTATCATTTCAGCGAGTTTGTTTATGGCAAGAATGTTGATTTTGATTACAAAATAAAAGGAGGAAAATTAAAAAACCGAAATGCTATTAGGATACTTAAGGCAAATGATTATCCTGATAATATTATTAAGGAAGCATTAGAAATATCAAAGAAATTAGATAAAATTACCGCTGCCAATAATACACATAATGCATTGGAAAAGAAATAGTTAAATTAAACATTGTGATTATAAATAAACAATAGTGTTCAAACAGAAATAAACCAAACTAAAAAAATGAAAGCCGAGAAAACATTATTTATACTACTATTATTGATTTTTACAATAAGCGGAATTGCCCAAAAAACAGCAATTAAAATTGATATTAGCTCTTTAGATTTGGGCGAAGTTCAAGTAAATACTTTAGGTATATCATCATCAAGTACATTTTCGACATTTAACAATGAAAAAGTATTGACTGTTGAAGCGGGACAATTACCAACTTTAATGAAATTATCAATCCTTAATAAACATAAATTGATTGATAAAAAAATGATTTGGGTTTTTAACCCAAATGTAAAAATAGAAGGTCCGCTTGAGAACAGTGGATCTTTAAAAATTTTACCTGAAAATGATGAACAAATCATTGCTGATAAAATATTTATAAAAGTAGCCAAAGGTCAAGAGGTAAATGATGATTTGGCCTTTTCTAAACCATATCTTGTTTATCTTGCACAAGAAAAACAATTTTACGGAAAGGACTATATAAATAGAATATTAACAAGTATGCCTGATCAATTGAAAAACTTTTGGGCATATAAAGTTTTAAATAAATATTTAAAAGATTTGGAGCGAATAGGTTATGACGCAGAGAATAAACATTTTACTTATTTAACAGCAATCAACAAGCTAAATGAAGAACAGAAATTTGAGATGAAAGGCGATAAAAACCTACTAATTGATTTTTCTTTTAGCGGATGCCCTCCTTGTATTGTTGATATTGATAAATTAGTAAAGCTAAATAAAGAACTAAATGACCAATTAGATATTTTAACAGTTTGGAACGAAAGTGATTATGAAATATGGATAAATAGCTCTAAAAAACAAAAAGATAAAATTACTTGGCTAAGCTTAATGGATAAAAACGGTTCAGTTATAAAAGCTTTTGGTGTTAAAGTTTTTCCAACATATATTTTAATTAATAAAAACGGAGATGTACTTAAGAAATGGACCGGTAAATTCCCCAAAAATATCAAGAAGCACCTTTAGTTTATTTAAAAACTTTGGAGAGTTACTATTTTTTTTTATACATCTCTGTGGGACTAATATGTAAAGGATAGTGCCTTATTTAATATTCTTTACATAAAAATTGTAAAAATCACGTTTAATTTCATCTCTAATCCGGCGAAATTCGGAAAGGATATATTCTTCTGTTCCTTCTACTTCTGCAGGATCGTCAAAACCAATATGTAAACGGTGTTTTACTTCACCCATAAAAACCGGACAAGATTCTTTGGCACCACCGCATACGGTAATAACATAGTCGAAACTTTCGTTTAAGAACTCATTAACCGATTTTGGTTTGCCGGCTGAGATGTCTATCCCCTCTTCTTTCATCACTTGAACAGCTTTAGGGTGAACCTCTTTACTTGGTGCCGTTCCTGCGGATACTACATAGAGGTTTTTATCGAATGATTTTAAAAATCCTTCAGCCATTTGGCTGCGGCACGAATTGCCGGTACATAATACTAATATCTTCATATTTTATTAATTTGAAAATTTTTTAATTTGAAAATTTGAAGATTGACTGAATGTTTACTTCTTTTTCAAATTCTTTTATTATTTATTTTTTTTACTTGTACTTATAATTTTGCTTAATATTTTTATTATTGAATCTAAATCCGTTAAACGTTCCTCATCAAAGGGATAATTCTCTGTCGTTTTACCTAAAGTCAGCCAATAATCCGTCTCATAAAATCCGCTTTGGTTTGTGCATTTTGTGCTTCACGAATATTTGCCCCAATTGAAGTCCCTG
>JALWNR010000378.1 GCA_027083715.1 Bacteroidales bacterium | reverse complement strand
GTTGAATTTCAATATCATCCACCGATGAAACCAAATCGGGCATATTTACCCACCAAACACCATGTGATTCGGCATCGTTAAGGGGAATACCGTTGGTGGTAACGTTGATACGGGTAATATCCGTTCCACGGATGTAGAGTTTGGTATAGCCAATACCTGTTCCTGCATCGGAACTGTATGTAACCGAAGGACTAAGGCTGAGCAATACGGGTAAATCCTGTCCCAGATTATTTTGTGTCAGCTGCTCTTTGTCGATTAGTGTAGATGCTACCGGAGTGCTCACTCCCGCTCGCGTGGCTTTTACCATCACTTCTTCGGTAAGATTTTCCGAAACAGGCAGTTGTATGTTAATTTCAACATCATTGTTTTCAAGTACAAGTTCTGTTTTTAACGTTTCGTAACCAATAAATTTTGTGATTAAAGTGTATTTGCCTTTTTTAAGTTTTGAAAATTCAAAATAACCTTTGCTATCGCTTATTGTTGTACGGTAAGTATCTTCGATACTTATAAGGGCACCTGTAAGTGCTTCATTGTTTGTGTTTTTTACGTAACCTTTAATGCTTTGCGCAAAATTTGAGTACACAAACAGAAAACTCATTAATAAAATAAATAGTAATTTTTTCATTTTTCATTTAGATTTTTAATTAATAAACCATTATCAGTAAAAACCTAAATGAGGAGCGAGTATAACAGAAATGTGTTGAATTTTTTTCCCTTCGGCAGCATTATCTGCATCAGGTTCAACGGGTTTAATCTCAGCCTGTTATTTTAAGGCACCCCACTTAGACGCGGCAAAGTTATGAAAAATATCCAATTGAATGCAAGAATTTATTGAAAATTCTAAAAGTACTTTCTCGAAGCAGATTGACAGTTGGAGGTTTCACAACATAAAATGCTGTGCTACGCGGCAGGGATTGGAGTGGCTGGCTCCACGGTGAAAAACAGAACAAAACAAAACCGCAAAAAGCGACCAGAAGAAGCTCTTTTGCGGTTTTATTTTGTTGTTTTTTAGCGAGGGGACTATAAAAGAAAGCCTGTAGTCGCCCTGATAATTATTTTTCTACTTTTAAAATATCTTTTATTGCTTTCTCGAATGTTTCTTTCGGATAAGCGCCTTGTCCCATTGTGGGTTTTCCTTGCATCGGGATAAATAAAATAGAAGGAATACTTTGAATACCAAAGGCGCTTGCCAGATTTCGGTTATTATCAGTGTTTACTTTGTAAATAACAATTTTTCCTTCGTATTCTTCGGCAAGCTCTTCCATAATCGGTGCTATTCTTTTGCAAGGTCCGCACCAATCAGCATAAAAATCTATAATTGCGGGTTTATCGCCCAGATATTTCCATTCTGTGGCATTTTCGTAATCAAAAACTTCTTTTTTGAATGTTGCTTCGTCAAGGTGTATAGGCTTTTGGGCATTTGTAATACTTGCCAATGATACCAAAACGAACAAAAGGCTGAAAATTTTTTTAATCATTATTTTAAAATTTTGTGTGTGGATACAAAAAGAGCTGTATTTCCCTAAAACACAGCTCTTTTGTATATAAATTTATGCAGGAACTTCTACTTTAAGAACGTCTGCAATTGCTTTTTTAAAGGTTTCTTTTGGTAATGCACCAACCGCCATTTGAGGTTGTCCTTCAACAGGAACAAACAATAATGAAGGAATGCTTTGAATACCAAACATACCTGCTAAATTTCTTTCTGCTTCTGTATCAATTTTGTAGATATAGATTTTACCGTCATACTCTTCTGCCAATTCGTCAAGAATAGGAGCTACCATTTTACATGGCTGACACCAATCTGCATAAAAGTCGATCATACAAGGGATATCTCCTTCGTATTTCCACTCTTTATTTTCTTCGTAGTTGAATACTTTTTGCTTGAAAGTTTCTTCGTTTAAAAATTCTACTTTTGCCATTTTTGCTTTTTGTTTAGTTACTTTTAAAAATTTCGTTTTGTTAATCAAAACTTATACCATCAATAAAAATTGAATATTTCGTGCTTAAAAACCTTTAATTATTGTAATTTTGTCATCTGTTTACAAAATATGTCAGGATATTTTGACACTTTTAAATATGTAAAGATTTTCATATCTTTAATTGGTCGCAAAAATACAATAATGTTTTGACATTAGGTATTTTTTTAATAATTTTTAACATTTGGCAGTATTAGACAGTTATTAGATGATTAGTTGTCAGATAATTAGTACTTAATTCTTAATTGGCTAATTATCAACTTTCTGTATTCATATGTTACTGTAAAATGTTATTTTTTTGCTTTTTGTAAACAAAACTGCCATTAAAAGATATACTTTTGTCGAAATTTTGATGTGGAAAGCAATTTGAATATACTTTGCTAGAATCTACATCTGCAAAAAATAGATTGTTTATTTAAACAATAAATAATTAATGAAAAATGAATTAAAGCATCCGGTTTTTAAGATGATTTCTGAAATTTCCGGAGAATTAAATACGGCAACTTATGTAATAGGAGGTTTTGTGCGTGATATTTTTTTAAAACGTGCATCCAAAGATATTGATATAGTGGTGATTGGTAATGGTATTGCTTTTGCCGAAAAATTGCAAAAACATTTAGGGAAAGCGGCAAAGTTATCGGTTTTTGAGAATTTTGGCACGGCTATGATAAAATATAAGGATTGGGAAATTGAGTTTGTGGGCGCACGCAAAGAGTCGTACCGGAAAAATTCACGCAAACCCATTGTAGAAGACGGAAGCTTACAAGACGATCAAAACAGGCGCGATTTAACCATTAATGCCATGGCTATCAGCCTTCATCCCGATACATACGGCATTTTTTTGGATCCGTTTAATGGCATGAAGGATTTGAAGAATAAGATTATCCGAACACCTTTGGAGCCTGAAATCACCTTTTCCGATGACCCTTTGCGCATGATTCGTGCCATACGTTTTGCTACGCAACTGGATTTTATTATCGAAGAAAAAACTCTGGAAGCAATTGCTACGCAGAAAGAACGGATAGAAATTGTATCGCCGGAGCGCATTACCGATGAGCTGAACAAAATGATTATGGCAGATGTCCCGTCAAAAGGTTTTAAGTTGTTGGATAAAACCGGTTTGTTGCCCATTATTTTTCCTGAATTGAGCCGATTGAAAGGAGTGGAGAAAAAAAACGGAATTTCGCATAAAGATAATTTCTACCACACTATTAAGGTACTGGATAACATCAGTTTACATACAGATGATTTATGGTTGCGCTGGGCTGCTATTTTACACGATATTGCCAAACCCGATACCAAACGTTTTCAGGACAATGCATGGACTTTTCACGGGCATGATGCAATTGGTGCTAAAAAGGTTCCGCAAATATTTCGTCGTTTAAAACTGCCGCTGAATAATAAAATGAAATATGTGCAAAAGTTGGTACAGTTGCATTTGCGTCCGATTGTTTTGTCGCAGGATGTGGTAAGTGATTCTGCCGTAAGGCGATTGCTTTTTGATGCGGGTAATGATGTGGAAGACCTGATGACATTATGCGAAGCTGATATTACCTCAAAAAATGATGAAAAGGTAAAACGCTTTTTGGAAAATTTTAAAATAGTACGCAAAAAACTGAAAGAGGTTGAAGAAAAAGATAAAGTACGCAATTTTCAACCTCCTGTTTCGGGTGAGTTGATTATGGAAACTTTCGGAATTAAACCTTCAAAAGTCATCGGGGACATAAAAAATGCGATAAAAGAGGCAATTTTGGAGGGAGAGATTCATAACGATTTTGATGAAGCATATCAGTTTATGCTGAAAGAGGCGGAGAAGCATGGATTAAAACCAGTTAAGCCAGATGATTAGTTGTTGGATAATTGGGTTGAATAATCGGTTGATGTATTTCTTTGTGATGCTCTATGGCAAAATTATTTCACAAAGTAATACAAAACTATCGCAAAGTAGTACAAAGAGAAGATAGGAATTCTAATTATTCACTCATCCTTTCATTTAATCATTAACCGCAATAATTCATGAAATTCTCTTTATGCAGATACGAGGCACCGAGTTCCGCCGACATATCTTTATATTTCAAGGAACTCGTAACGAAGTAGATGCGTGAAGAG
>JALWNR010000377.1 GCA_027083715.1 Bacteroidales bacterium | reverse complement strand
AACCTACACGCATCGCTGCTGCCGCAGTACCGTTGCGTTTTTCAGCTTTCTCGTTTACTATTTTGGTTATTTCAACAGATCTTTGTTTTGAGATTTGTGTGGGGACTTTATTTTTCATTTTAGATTTTAGAGTTAATTTCAATTTATCTGCTGAAAAACAGATGCTTGAAGATTTAGTTTTAAAATTCAGATATATAAGTATTAATCAATAATTTGTATTGACAAGTAGCCATGTGTCGGTTTATATCATTCATCAAATCCGAAAATTGAATAATCCACATGCATATTATTGGTCATATCAGGTACATTATCGCGTTTGCGCTCGCCAAAAGGATAATGCTCCCAACGGTTTAGCGACATATAGATAATACCAATCATATCGTCTTTATTTTTTCCGGCAATTTTCAAAATCACTTTTGTGGCAAATTTACCAATGGCTACCGAAGCCGTGTATCCCGGATTGCTGGTACCAACAATAATTTTTGATAAATCATCGGTGAATTTATCAAACTCTTCATCGTTTACAATATCTTCTACCATCATTGCCGTATCACGTATGGCTTTATCGCTCTCGTACACCACAAATTGCCAGTCAAAATGTTCGGGAATATTTTTGGACTGAAAGAGTACATAACCCGTATCGCCAAAATACATTACATGGTTGTCTCTTACATTTTCCACCATAGTTAGTATTCGGCTACTGACTACCTGTGTTACTGCTGATTTTAGAATGTTTTTCCGATGTTCCTGATTTGCTGTTTGCATAAAATCAGTCATGTCCGGTAGGGGAATATTATCGGTGGTAACAAAACTGATAATTTTAATTTGGGCTACATCAGGTCCAAAAAGTCCTAAGAAAGCGGGCAGTTCTTTATTATCGATTATTTTTAGTTTATTGATTCTGAAATAAAACATTTTGTAAAGTTTGGTTTAGAAACATTCTACTAAAATAGTAAATTTATTTGGTAATCTCAAAATATTCAGTCACTGATTAACGCTGATTGATACAGACTTTAAATCAGTGAATATCTGTGTTTTCTGTACTATCTGTGTGCTATTCTTAATTATGAGTTTTCTGAAAACTTTCAATATTATTTAAAATTCCCTGCAATAATTTTTGACGGCTCTCTGCCGATGTCCATGCAATATGCGGTGTAATTATTAAATTATCTAATTCAAGCAAGGGGCTGTTTGCTGGTATTGGTTCTTTTTCGGTAACATCAATGGCGGCTGCACGGATTATTTTATTTTTCAAGGCTTCAAACAAGTCCTGCTCATTAATTATTCCGCCGCGTGCTGTATTGATAATAACTACTGATTTTTTCATCTTTTCAAACTCTTTGAGTGTGAATAAATTGTGAGTTTGTTTACTCAAAGGTGTATGCAGGCTGATTACATCACTTTCGTGCAAAAGTGTTTCAAAACTTACCCGAGAGTCATCATTATATTCAACTCCTTTGCGTCTGGCAATTAATATTTCCATACCAAATACTTGCGCCATTTCTGCAACACGTTTGCCAATACTACCGTAACCGATAATTCCCAGTTTCTTGCCTTTTAGTTCATAAAACGGATGATTAAGCATCGTAAAAACCGGTGAAATTGACCAGTTTCCTTGTTTTGTTTCGGCTGCAAACTCAACCAAGGAGTTTTGCAATGCCAGTATCAGGCTCAATGTGTGCTGTGCAACTGCTTCGGTTGAATAATTTTTTACGTTTCTTACCTGAATGTTACGTTTTTCAGCTTCGGGAATGTCTATATTGTTTGTTCCGGTAGCTGCTACGCATATTAGTTTAAGATTAGGAGCTCTGTCCATTTCATTTGAACCGATGATTACCTTATTAGTAATAACTATTTCAGCACCGGCAATGCGTTTGCAGGTTTCTTCTGCTTTGGTGGTTTGATAAACCGTTAATTTACCAAATTCTTCTATTTTGTTGATAACTAAATCTTTACCGAGTGTTGCAGCATCTAAAAGAACGATATTCATATTTTGCATTTTTGTTATTTATACATGTGTGTTGCAAATATACACTATATTATTTTATCTTTCCTTGCATCCTGTAAATTGAATTTGCTTGTTTTTTAATGTACTTATCATCCGACTGTGCTAAGGTCTTTAAAATCTGCCTGAAACTGCTTTTGTTTCCGGAGAGTAATTTCATAGCTTTCGTTTATATTTTTTATAAAATCTCTTCCGTAAAAATATCTCGGGTAGGTAAAATCATAATATTTATATTTGGCTAAGGAAAAAAATCAAATTGTTTTTCAAATTGTTGTCTGTATCTTTGTTCACCAAATTTACTGTAACAGCCAAATTGTAAAAAGTTCATTCGTCCTTGTATGCTAAGAAAAAGTAACATAATTTCAATAAAAAAATCGCTTTGAGGTTTACTTAACTTTAAAGTGTTATTTAATTTGCTGATTATCAATGAATTAATATTTAAAATAGCCTTAGGGAGTATTTTTAACAGAGTTTGTGATAAAGATTTATTAAGATGATAATTTTCAGGCTTTTAACCTCTTTTTTTATCAATTATCTTTTGCTTATTTTTCTGTTTTTCAATGTTTTATAAAAATATTGAACGAACTACTGTGCAAGAGTACTTATCAAAAAATCACACATAAATATTTGCAGCTGATTTTAAGCTTTACTAGTGCCAATTTACAATCAAACCGCCCCTACCTAACCAAATATCATGCGATGAATAATAATTTTGATACATCCCTCCTAAACTTATGTACATAAAAATATGCTCAAATTCTGCAATCTGAATTTTATAGTGTATTCCTGTCTCAATAAAAGGTACTGTTCCTGTTTCATAATCAATGGATAATCTAGTATTAGCATCCAAAAAATCTCGCTCATTTTTCATTCTGAACCGGAATCCAATATAATGTTCATTAAAATAACTGCCTGAATATTTTTCAAACTGAACACCCGTCCCCAAAGACATTTTAAATACAGGTGAGGGCTGGATATTAAATAAAAATAGCCACTCCCACGATGTAAAGGAATTTGGAAAATCATCGGTGTATTCGGTTAAAACATTATAACGGAAAGATGTGGTAAAAGATGCCAGATTTATACTAATTTCGGGTAAATAATTTACATAGACATAGGTTTTTGCTAACGAATAATGCCACCCAAGTGCAAAATTAGCCTTAAAATCAGCAGAAATTACTGTTGCATCAGCATCTCTGTTCTGCATAACCATGCGATTATTCTCTGCAAGCAAACCAAATACCATTGCAAAACCATTTTCAAAACAACAACCTAAAATATCAGTCATACAACCGGCTGCTAAATCGTCATCATCACTATTTGACGAATAGGTAGTTACACTACTTTTATTTGAGCTATTTGATTTAGATTCCTTTTTAATATCATTAATTTATGCATTGCTAATAAAAAAGATAAAACTAAAAATAAATAAAATAAATGTTTTCATTTGTTTGCATTTTTAAGTTATTGAAATACTACGCCTCAAAATTTATATTTATCAATATAATCATACTTCCCCTAAAAAAGGGAAAACTTATTTGCGATAAAATTACGTTGCTATCATAGGTGTTTTCTAGTTTATTTTTTAATTATTTTAATGCTCTCATAACCTTTGCCTCTACTTCGGAAAAGCATACACAAATATCTCGTATTATGCTAATTTCATCCAGCATAAATAATCATAACCTTGCCATGACAATAATATTAGCTTTAGCCAAAACATTTTAAATGTAACTGCTCTGCTACCATTATGTGTCTATTATTAAACACGAATGTTTCATATATGGATTATTGATTTATCAATCATTTGTAAATTTTATAGTACAATTTGCATTATTTAATACCTTTTTGCTATAATTTTGCATTTTTATTTTTTTACTGAGCCAAATTTTAAATCTATATATTTGTAACTATAAATGGCTCAATACAGTTTTAATATAATACAAATTATGAAGAAAAAAACAAACAAAGCAATAGGGGACACGAATGATAAAACAAAATAATAATATTGTGCTAATAGTAATAGATGCCCTTAGAGCAGATCATATAGGTTGTTATGGTTACACTCGGAAGACCAGCCCTAATAT
>JALWNR010000376.1 GCA_027083715.1 Bacteroidales bacterium | reverse complement strand
TTTTTACAAAAGAATTATATCTATTTTACAAAATAGAAATTACCTCGTAGCGATGTCGATTCCCAAGGGACTTGTCTATCACCAGATTCTTTCATAACAGTAGTACGAACTCTTTGAAACATTTCCAAAATGGTAATATCCGGTGTTGCTAAATGTTTTAAAAGTGCCGATGTATATAATCCATTATTGCCTGAGCCATCAGAAGCAGTAGTTCCGGGTGATGTTGCATAAGCAATTAATGAGCCGGAAGGAGCATTCATAAAAGCAAGCCCTTTGCCTTGTGTACTCCTGGTCCAACTTCGCTCAAACGGATTATTACGACAGGCGTCAAGAATTACAATATTTACATTACTCCCTGCGTCTTCCATACGTGCCAAAACACGCTCAGCATTTACACAATCATATTCTACATCACTTTCAGAGCCAATATTTGCATCAACAGGAACTAAATAATTTGAACCTTTTACTTGCACACCATGACCTGCATAAAAGAACAAGCCCACATCATAAGATTGTAATTTTTCACCAAACTCATCAATAGCTTTTTTAATATCCTTTTGGCTCAAATTAGTATATTGCATCACTTCAAAACCGGTTTTTTTCAATGCTTCTGCAATTGCGTGTGCATCATTTTCAGGATTAGCAAGTTTTCCACCAAACTCATAAGCTGCATTACCTATAACTAATGCAAGCCTTTTTTCTCCTGAAATATTATTCTCATTACTCGAATTTTGATTTTCACTTTCTGCTTGATAGTAAATTTTGATATTTTTTTTATCAATCAATTTACCATTCTTTTTCAACTCAAATTGTAACACATTTTCTCCTTCCTGCAAAAAATACATCGTTTGAAAATTTCCCGAAGAGAGCAAATTAATATTTTTATTATTGACACTTAGTTGTACATTGCCTTGATAAGGTTCAACCTTACCACTAACTGAAATGCCTGAATTTTCAGTGTTATTTAGTTCATTATTTCTAAGTTTAACAAAACCTCTATCTGTTTTTGGAGTATAAATAATTATTTTGGGATTTTTGTCCTGATCACTTTCAGCCTTCTCAATAATAATTTTACTGATTTTAATATCATCAATAATCATTTCAGTTCCCCGAACCACATTTATTCTAAAAAATTTTGCAGGTGTTTTTTCAGCATAACCGCTCCTGATTAATCTATCATTAAGCAAAATGGTATAGTTCGTACCAATTCTCCTCAGAGTTAGTTTGTTGATTTTATGTGGTTTAAACACACTTCTAATCCTTTGATTTAGTACTGCAACTTTTTTGGGGTTTAAATGAGATTTTGTTGATACATGTGCAGTAAATATTCTTAATATGTTTTCAGCACCCTTTTGATACATTACACTTATCACCATCTCAAAATTATCGGGAAGTGGTTTGTTTATATGCTGTGGTCGTACCTGGAAAGCTTCATTATTGGCTTTTAAATAATATCGTCCATTTTTAATTTTAGCAATTTTCTGGACAGAAGAATAAATTGGCCACTTATTAATATTGTTACTAAAATCTTCATGAAAAACTATTTTTTTCTTTTGCACATAGGCATCTTCATTGTTATATTGCTGTGCATAAAGCCCGTGCATGTAAAAAAGAAAAAAAATAACAAGTGCAAAATCATAAATAATATTCTTTTTCATTTTTCTATTGTTTAACTATTTTTATACAAAAACCAAACACTAATATTCTAATTATTAAATCTTTATAAATTCATCTTACCGCATAAATGTTTTATAGATTATAAAACAAAAATAAACTATTTTTATTTTATATTTGTACTAGAATTTTCATTATGCAAAAGATACCTAAATACAAGGCACTTAGAATTTATTTTGTGGCATTTTTACTCTATTATTTGCTAATATCTCCTGTTTCAAGCATGTTGTTTGTTACCAACTACCCCAAATTTCATGAAAAGATTGATATGCTGAAAGTGCATAGCGATACGCTAAAAAAAACAATCAATATAAATATATCAAGCCAAGAAGACAGTATTAATTCATCAAATAATAAAGATACTATAACAAGTGATTACAAAGAAATTATAACAGCACCTCACGAAACTAAATTAAAAAGAAAAAGATTTATGGAGCTTGAAAGTTTCTTTTTTGAGCTGTTAATGTTTGTTTTTATTTTGGGATTTTTATTTGCACTACCTTATAGAATATATTTCAGACAAAAAAGAAAAAAGAAAAATATTCCGAAAAATATTGTACGATTTTGTAAAAAAACAATGATTTATTCTCCTCTGATTAATGCTGGTATTGTTTCCATACCATTCATTATCACAGCATTATATATGATGAATCAGTTGTTTATTACAGATGTTTTTGAAAATACACTCAAAAAAAATGTATATACTCAATACTGGATAGTATTCATTTTTGCAGGTATCTTAACCGTAATGTTTGTTTATTATTGGCATCGGCATTTAATGCAAATAAAATATTTGGAACACATCTTCACAAAAGAAGAATTAAGAAAAAGAATCTACCCAAGAAAAGGCAGGAAAATAAAATACAAACTACTGATTTCAAGCATAATGACCACATTACTACCATTAAGTATTGTTTTGGTATATCTGTATTTAAGCTTGAGTTCTTTAAAAGACTTAAATTTAAGCTCTTTTACACAACCGGAAATGAAAATTATTTTTGGTAGATATTATCATCATTTTGAAACCGATGCGCTAAAAAGTTTTCTTGAAAGCATGAACCTGTATTACATCACCGCACCGGATACTATTTTTATGTTTGCGGGCATTATCATGGGTATTATTATATCCTTAGTTTACCTAATATTTTTTGTTTATTGGTCAAATTATGCAATTATTATTCCCGTAAATGAATTATTGAAAAACATGCAAAATATAACTGGCGGAAAATTAGACAATTATAGTATTGTACGAACAAACGATGAAATTGGTGAGTTAGCAGAAAACTATAATATTATGACTGAAAAATTAAATGTTTACATCAGTGATATAGCCCGGATGAATGAAGAATTAGAAGAAAAAGTTAAACAACGTACTGCTAAAATTGAAATACAAAAGCAAAAAATTGAAATGCAAAAGGCAGAAGTTGAAGCACAACGCGATGAAATTGAGCAACAAAGAGATTACGTGGTCAAACAGCGTGATATTGTAGCACATCATAAAAAAGCAATAACGGATAGTATTGAATATGCAGGCAATATTCAAAGAGCACTTTTGCCCCCTGATGAACTACTACAAAAATACTTGAAAGAATATTTTATTTTATACATACCCAAAGATATTGTCAGTGGCGATTTTTACTGGATTTATAAAAAACACACCAATGAAGATAAATTGCTTATTGCTGCTGCTGATTGTACCGGACATGGTGTGCCCGGAGCATTTTTAAGTATGCTGGGCATTAGTTATCTAAACGAAATAGTAGTTGATAAAGATGAATTTAATCCGGCTATTATACTTAATCAGCTCAGGGACAAGATAATTAAATCGTTGCACCAAACAGGCGAAGTCGGAAAATCAAAAGATGGTATAGATATTGCGCTCTGTTCTATAGATTTTAAAAACCTTAAAATTCAGTTCGCAGGTGCTTATAATCCGCTTTATATAATCAGAGAAAACAGTAACAATAAAGTACTTAATAAGTATGAAAACAGTCCTGATTATAGCATTAAATATTTTGAAAAAAGTACATTGATTGAAATAAAAGCAGACAAAATTCCAATTGGGGTATCTCCCAAAAAAATGAATAATTTTAATTTAAAAGATTTTAATTTACAAAAAGGAGATGAAATTTTCTTATTTTCAGATGGTTATGCCGATCAATTTGGAGGCTCTAAACGTTTAAAGTTTTTATACCGAAGATTTAAAGAAATTCTTTCTGAAATGTATGGTTTACCAATGAACGAAAAATTACATAAATTAAAAGTAGTACATAACAAATGGAAAGGAAAAGAAAAACAAGTAGATGATATTCTGATTATCGGAATTAAAGTATTACCTTAAACCCGCAGGTATGTTTGTAGCGAAAAGTCAAAGAGTGTGTCAGTATTGGCAAAGCACAGAAAAAAGCAACGCAAACG
>JALWNR010000375.1 GCA_027083715.1 Bacteroidales bacterium | reverse complement strand
GCGGATTTGTTAGGAAAGCGTATAAATCAAATTTAGATGATTCACTGATTCCCTATATGGTATATATTCCCAATGATTATAATGAAAATAAAAGCTATCCGCTTTTTGTTTATTTACATGGAAGTGCATCTGATGAGAAAAGCCTTTTATATATTAAAAATCTGATACCAAAAGGTTTTATAGCTTTATGTCCCAATGGAAGAGGTAATTCAAATTGTTACTCTTGGGATAATGCTCAAATAGATATTAGCGAAGCTATTGGAGCAGTTACAAACTGTTACTCAATAGATGAAGAAAATATTTTTTTAGCAGGTTTTTCCATGGGCGGCTATGGGGTTTACCGGACTTATTACGAAATGCCTGAAAAATTTAAGGCTCTTGCTGTTTTTAGTGGGCATCCTGATTTAGCGAATAGGTTTTCAGAAAACTCAAAGGAATACCCTGATTTTTTAGAAAAAAAATATTATAAGAATTTTAAAAATATTCCAATATTTATATTTCATGGAAAGGAAGATCGAAATTGTTCTTTTGAATTAACCGAACAACTAGTGGATAGGCTGAAAAAGATTAAGGCTGATGTAAAATTTGTATATGAAAACCATAAAGGACATGAATTACCTGATAACGAAACCATAGAGCAGTTTTTTAATTGGGTGAACAAGCATTTATAAATATTGAGCAATTACTTATTTGCAAGGTATTGTTATCTCTGAAATCTATGTCGGATATGTGAACCAGTAAGGTCATTCACGTTTTAATATTCTATACTTTACTTCCCGATACAGAAATTCTTAAAGATATTACCCAGTATCTCATCATTTGTAATCTCACCTGATATTTCGCCAAGGAAATGGAGCACTTCGCGGATGTCCATTGAAAGAAAATCGGAGCTGATTCCGGTTTTCAAACCTTCTTGTACGCGTTCAACAGCTTCGTAGGCATGGCTGAGTGCTTCAAAATGGCGTGTATTGGAAATAATTACTTCGTCCTGATTGATTGCAGAAATACCCGCTAGCTCAATTAGTTTATCAATAAGCTGATTAATATTTTCACGATTTTTTGCCGATATTTCAATGTGTTCACAATCTGTATCGGGTAGTTTTACCGGTTTATCCAATAAATCGGTTTTGTTGATGATTAAAAGCGTTTTCTTGTCTTTAATTTTTTCTTTTATCTCACCGATAATATCTTCGATATTATTTTGCGTAGCATCTACCATTAAAAGGATGATTTCGGCATCCTGAACTTTATTAAATGTGCGTTCAATTCCCAGGTTTTCAATAGTGTCTGAGGTATGCCGGATACCGGCAGTATCGATAAAACGGAACAATACTCCGTGCAGGTTTACCACATCTTCAATACTATCACGTGTAGTACCCGGAATGTCGGAAACGATTGCCTTATCTTCATTGAGCAATGCATTCAACAGGGTTGATTTTCCTACATTAGGCGCACCAATGATTGCCACAGGAATACCGTTTTTAATAACATTGCCCAATTTGAATGAGGAAATTAACTTTTGCAGATGTTTGGCAATATTATCCGTAAGTTTTTTTAACTCAGAACGGTCGGCAAACTCTACATCTTCTTCGGCAAAATCAAGTTCCAGCTCGATTAATGAGATGAAATTGAGTAATTGTGTGCGCAGATTTTGAATTTCATTGCGAAAACCGCCACGCATTTGCTTCATAGCTACTTTACGTGCACTTTCGGATGATGAAGCAATTAAATCGGCAACCGCTTCGGCTTGCGACAAGTCCATTTTTCCATTGCGAAAAGCACGAAGGGTAAACTCTCCGGGCTGTGCCAGGCGTGCTCCTTTGCTGATTAACAGTTCCAATATTTTGCGCTGGATATGCGACGAACCGTGACAGGAAATTTCTACGGAATTTTCGCCGGTATAGGAATGTGGTGCTTTAAAAACGGATATTAATACTTCATCGATAATTTCATTTTTGTCTTTTATGGTTCCAAAATGGATGGTGTTGGGCTTTTGCTCAGAAAGTTTTTTGCTTTTTTGTGCCGGAATAAATATTTTTTCACATACGGCGATTGCTTCATCACCTGAGACGCGTATTACGGCAATGGCTCCTGAGCCGGGTGCTGTGGCAATGGCTGTTATGGTATCGTTTGTTGTCATTTTTGCTTGTCTTTGTTTAAAGTGCAATGTTTTGCAAAAGTATTGATTTTTTACGGGATGCAAAAGTATGCTTCCGTGATTATAAGCGGAGGCGGATAATTGCAGGCGCCGCGGCAGGGATTGAAGCGGATAACCGGCGATGATGAAAAACTTACAAAAGCCTTGCGGAAAGAGCGACCAACGGAAGCTCCTTTGCGCAAGTTTGCTTTTGTTGTTTTTTATCATCGGTGTTATGAGCGGAAAGCCCGTTTGTCCGCCCTGAAAAAAGATACTTGCGGATTTAAGGTAATACATACAAACATTAAAATATATCGAAATATATGTTTAAAATCATATTTACTTTGATTTACAAAAGAAAAAATATACTTTTGGAAAAAATAAATTAAAATCCTAATCAAAACATAAAATGAGTATTTTAGTAAATAAGAATTCAAAGATTATCGTGCAGGGATTTACCGGAGGTGAAGGTACTTTCCACGCAGGACAGATGATTGAATACGGAACGAATGTTGTTGGTGGTGTAACTCCGGGTAAAGGCGGACAAACGCATCTTGACCGTCCGGTTTTTAATACGGTAAAAGATGCCGTGGATGCTACGGGTGCTGATGTATCGATTATTTTTGTTCCGCCGGCATTTGCGGCTGATGCTATTATGGAGGCTGCCGATGCGGGTATTAAAGTGATTGTTACCATTACCGAGGGAATTCCAATTCAGGATATGGTAAAAGTGAAAGACTTTTTGCAGGATAAGGATTCGCGCCTGATTGGTCCGAACTGTCCGGGAATTATTACTGCTGAGGAAGCTAAAATCGGTATTATGCCGGGATTTATTTTCCGCAAAGGGACTGTTGGAATTGTTTCTAAATCAGGAACTTTGACTTACGAAGCAGTTGATCAGATTACTAAAGCCGGATTGGGACAATCAACAGCAATCGGTATTGGCGGCGACCCGATTATCGGTACTTCTACTTTGGATGCCGTTAAATTGTTTATGGCTGACCCTGAAACCGAAGGTATTATTATTATTGGTGAAATTGGTGGTAATATGGAAGCCGAAGCTGCCGAGTGGGTAAAAGAAAACGGTACAAAACCTGTTGTCGGGTTTATTGCCGGAGAAACTGCTCCGAAAGGTAAGCGTATGGGACATGCAGGTGCTATCATTGGCGGAAAGGCAGATACTGCACAGGCTAAAAAACAAATTATGCGCGATTGCGGTATCCACGTAGTGGATTCGCCTGCTGAAATTGGTGCTAAAATGGCTGAATTATTGAAAAAGTAATTATAAATTAATCTTTGATTAATAGAGAAAAAGCCGCTCATTGAGCGGCTTTTTTATTAGCTTTCTTGGTGAATGATTAACCCAAAATAATTACCTTTGGTGATGTGTTTCGCAGTTTGTGAAATTCTCTTTTTCAAAACAAGTTTGGAACAGGTAATGCAGATATAATGCCTCGTATGTTTGTAAAAATATTTATTAAGCTAAAGTTTTATCTTTGATGATTAAATAATAGGGGCAAATTAGGAACAAGAGAATTTCAAGCAACACCCAAGCTTTAGCCTCATGGGCCGAAGGCGAATAAAATCGAGTGCGCTTATTTTATGATAAAACTTATTTAATGTGTTGATAGTGAGTGCATTGAGATGCGGTTGTGGTAAAAGCAGTAAACTGCGAAGCATCTCACCGAAAGCAATTTTGTGTTAGATACTGTGTTAAAATCAAATGAATTTATAGAACAATATTATTTAAGCAATTAAGTTAATAGCATAATTTGAATTTAATTTCATCTTATGACATAGGTAGGTTGATGATAAACATTATTTTATGTATTAAAACTAAAGATATTAAAAGGCTTGTCAAGCTATTGCTTGAATAAAAAAAGATTAGTAAACTTTTTCCAAACCGGAAGCAACTTCAGATGTAGATGTGGAAACTTTTTCCTGAACACCACGGACTAATTT
>JALWNR010000374.1 GCA_027083715.1 Bacteroidales bacterium | reverse complement strand
CATAAAAGCCGGATTTTCACAAACGGCAGTAATTGATTTAATAAAATGAACGAATAAATAAAAGTTCAGCACGCGTAATACGTTTTAATAGCCTGCCCAATTCTTTAATTTGATGTATCTGCTTGGCAATAATCTCAGGATTAATATCCGTCATGGCTTTGGTATCGGGATTAAAATCAAAAAGTTCTTCTTTACTGACAATCAGTGCTTCAAATTGCGGAATTAACTTTTGAGCCATCAAATAGTCTATTAAAATAACCGATTCGTCTCGTAGTTCTATAAAATGATCTTCGTACTTATAATAGCTTTCACTTTTAAAATCAATGTGTTTTACCTCTTTCAGGAAACGATACATATCATCAAACAATAAAAATCCTGAATAGTCAAATTCAGCTAAAAGTTTTGTGTGATTTTGAATAAAATCATCGTAATGATCTATATAGCTTACTTTTTTCTTTTTTGTCCATAAAAACCGAACTTCTTCTTCAATACGTTCAAGTTCGGCAGCTTTTACCAGTTCGTTTAATTTTAGTGCATCTATTAAACGCAATTCTGCCATCAAGTTTATCTCATTATTATTTTCCATAATTTTTAAGTTTAAATTGAACCGAAAAAAACAGAGCAAGCTACTTCCTAAAATCGAGCCATAAGCATACGTTCCTTGCCAAAAATATCTTTGATAATCTGAATATTTTTAAAAGCATTTTGATTTAATAATTCGGCTGCATCTCTGCCCAGTGCTTCATTAATTTCAAAATAAATAAACCCTTCGGGTTTAAGGTGTGCTTTTGCAAAATCAATAATTTTCCGGTAAAATATCAGTGCATCATCGTCTTTTACAAATAATGCCAGATGAGGCTCGTTGTCCAATACATTTTTTTTCATTAATTCTTTTTCGCTTTCGCGAACATAAGGCGGATTGCTTACAATTACATTAAAAAAATCATACTTATTTTGCGGGTTTAGAATATCATCTTTTAAAAAATGAATTTCTGTTTGGTTTATTGCTGCATTATCATTTGCAATTTTTAGTGCATCTTCCGAAATATCCATTGCAAAAACATGTGCCTCGGGTAAATATTTTTTTAGTGCAACAGCTATGCATCCACTGCCGGAGCCCATGTCTAAAATATTTATATTTTGATTTTTTTTGTGATTTTTAACGATTAAATCAACAAGTTCTTCGGTTTCGGGGCGCGGAATCAAAACATCGGAAGTAACTTTAATCGGTAACCCGTAAAATACAGTTTCGCCAATAATGTACTGGACAGGTATTTCCTGTTTTAATTTTTGTAAGGCGATTTTTAGTTCAAAAACAGTTTCAGGAAACAGCTCTTTCTCCGGATTTAAAAACACTTCGGTTTTGTTCATATTTGCATAATATTGCAGCAAAATATCCAAAAAAGATTGTATTTCCCTATCGGGATAAATGTTTTTCAGTTCAGTTTTAAAAGTTTTTGTAATTTTGGCAACTGTTTTCATGTGTCTATTTTTTATTATTTCTATGGTCACATAGCCTGTTCCGCTACTGCGGAAGAACCGCATGATGAAAATAATCATTACTTTGTGTGTTTAATAATTATTTTAATCATGCTTGTTTCATAAAAATAGAAACAGCTATCGGGTAATTCATGATGTATGATTTAACCAATACATTTTACTAGTACAAAGATAAAATTAAATGAACGAAGACGAAATATATATGCGCCGGTGCCTTGAGCTGGCAAAACTGGGTATAGGTACGACAGCTCCAAATCCGATGGTGGGTTCGGTAATTGTTTATGAGGGAAAAATAATCGGAGAAGGTTATCACAAAAAATGTGGCGAAGCACATGCTGAGGTAAATGCCATTAATTCTGTAAAAAATCCTGAATTATTGGAAAAAGCTACACTTTATGTTAATCTAGAGCCTTGTGCACATCATGGTAAAACACCGCCTTGTTCGGATTTAATTGTCCGGAAAAAAATTCCGCGTGTAGTAATCGGTTGTGTGGACAGTTTTGCAAAAGTGGCAGGCAAAGGCATCGAAAAATTAAAAAAAGGCGGATGTGATGTTACGTTGGGTGTGTTGGAAAAAGAAAGTCGTTGGCTGAACCGAAGATTTTTTACTTTTCATGAAAAAAAGCGTCCGTATATCATCCTGAAATGGGCAGAAACCAAAGACGGATTTATTGATAAAAAAAGAAAATCAGAAGAAACGGTTGAACAAAACTGGATTACCAATCAACTATCGAAAAAGTTGGTGCATAAATGGCGTACCGAAGAGGCGGCTTTTATGGTAGGGCGCAAAACGGTAAAAAAAGACAATCCGCAACTGACCGTACGCGATTGGGTAGGACGAAATCCTGCACGTATTGTGCTTGATCAAAAATTAAAACTTTCCAAAGACTTAAAAATATTTGATAATCAGTCAAATACATTGATTTTTAATGCAAAAAAAGAAGAACAAAAAGATAATTTGCATTATTTAAAAATTGATTATGAAAAAGATGTTTTAGCACAGCTAATGCAGCGTTTGTATGAATTGGAAATACAATCGGTAGTAGTGGAAGGTGGAGAACAATTACTATCAGGATTTATAAAGAAGAATTTATGGGACGAAGCTCGGATTTTTGTCGGGAATAAATATTTTAAAGCCGGAGTCAGGGCTCCGGATTTTAATTTTGTTCCTGAAGAAGAAATTTGGCTGGAAGATACCCTTTTGAAAATTTATTATAATCATTAGATTGGCAACAGAGCATGTAAAAAATAAAGGTAATAAATTTTACTTTTCGATTGATGTATCGGAAGAACAAATCGCTTATGCTCAAAAACTTGTGGATTATTCTTTAAAACATCATCCGGTAAGCAATATTTGGGATAAAGAAAAAAAAGATAAAACCCGGGATTTACGCATGACTGGAACCCTTGGCGAAATAGTTTTTGCCGATTTGTATCGTTTGCAGCGCCCGAAACGTTCGTTTGGTGCACTTGACGGACAGGATTACGGAAAAGATTTTCAGCTGATTATTCAAAAACAGAAAATGATTTTTGATATTAAAACCATGCACCGTAAAACCAATATTTTTTACGGTAATTATGTGCTGAATATTCCTGCGCGAAATGTAAAAAGAACGGACAGCCTTACCGATTTTTATTATTGTATCAGTTTGCACAAAGAAAATGATAAAATAACTGCTTCTATTATCGGATATTTATCAAAAAAAGATATTCTTGACGAAAAAATTGGTATTTTGTACCGGAAAGGAACCAAACGAATTCGTGCCGATAAAACATATTTTACTTTCTTTGAAGATACTTACGAGGTTTTTTTCCGAAACATTCAATCGCCTTTTATCAGCGATAGAATTAAACAGTTTAAAGGATTTAAAATGCATTATCTAAGATAGTTATGGCATCATTAACAAAAGAATACTCCAAAGAAAAATTAACCGGACAAATTTTTACGCCCGATTTTGTGGTGGAAAAAATTTTAGATGATGTGGGTTACAATTCGAAGGCAATTCCCGGAAAAAGCATTTTGGACCCAGCATGTGGTGATGGTCGTTTTTTGCTGAAAATTGCTCAACGTATTATTAAATTTTCCAAAAAATCGGATTTGGAAGATAATCTGGCACAAATTCATGCCTGGGATATTGATGCGGAAGCCCTAAAAACAGCCAAAGAAAAGCTAAATACGCTGATAAAGCCTTTAAACATACAAGTTGATTGGAAACTGGAGCAAAAAAATGCACTCCGTGAAGGAATTGAGCTTAAACAAAAGTTTGATTATATTGTCGGAAATCCGCCATACATCCGTATTCAACACCTCGAAGAAAAAGAGCGGGCTTTTATTCGGGCAAATTACGATTTTTGTAAATCGGGCAATACAGATATTTATATTGCTTTTTACGAACTGGCTTTGCACTTAATCAAAGAAAACGGGGTTTGCGGATACATTACGCCCAATACTTTTTTTCATACCGAAGCAGGGAAATATTTAAGAGATTATTTTTCTGGTAATCAGAATATTATACAAATCAGTAATTACGGACACATTCAATTGTTTAATGATGCAAGCACTTATAGTGCGATTACTGTTTTTGGCAAAAAAAGCCGTAATGAATTTTTGTACCAATCGG
>JALWNR010000373.1 GCA_027083715.1 Bacteroidales bacterium | reverse complement strand
TCTGAGTGCATTAATTAAGCGTTTATCAGCTAATGCACGTCCGGCAAAATCATAATTCCATGTATTTTGGAAGAAAATATTATTTTGAAAAAAGTCAATATGAGCCAAAACATGATAAAAAATCATAATATTGAGCCAATCGGGATTGTTATCATTGTAAAATGATATTGCCGGGCGGGTATTGATTACTGTTTCATATGGGTTATTGGGATAAAGTTTATAAATCCCTTTTTTCTTTAATATTTCCACATCATTAACCCAATAATCATACATAGTTGGTATCATGCCTTTTGGCGAAAGTTCTAACAAATCTTTATTCGTAACGATGTACTCAAGTGTTTCATCATCAAAGCTCAATCCCGCATCGCGTGCCCTGATTTTACACTCTTCCATGATTTTTTTGCTATGTTGATTGATGAGTTTCATAGAATAAATTGTTATTTCCTTATATTTTCAAACAATCGTTTAATTCCTTTTTTTCCAGTATTAATTAAAAAACATTTTATGTATGATGTTTATTATCAGATAAATACATTTCAGAAAGTTTTCTCAAAAAATTATTTTTAAATCAATCAGGATATTAATTTCTTTATCGATTCAATAATTGCTTCATCGGAAACACCCTCTGCATCTAGGGCATCAAGTCTTAGTAGATCCGGTTTTTGTTTTAATAGACCTGATTCTTCAATATAGCTTTCTACTACTGTTTTCTTCCCTTTTGACCATGAGTTTCTGGCAATGGTGATACCTGTTCTGTTTGTTGATTTCAGTGTCAGATTTAAAGCACTGAGCATTTTTTCGCCTGTATTTTCCCAATCATCACCATCAGTGCCGTAAAATACATATATGTTATACTCTTTTTCAAGTTGTTCATCTTCTATAATTTTGTTTAACAATTCAAAAGCCGGATAAACTTCTGTTCCGCCTGCAACCTGATATTTATAATAAGTATAAAAATCTGGAACTTCTTTTGCTTGAGTATCGTGTACAATAAATCGAGTAAAAACATTACTTTGGTATTGGTACATTAGCCAACTGTATATCATTAAATGTTGTGATACAATAAGTTCGGTAGGAGCTCCCTGCATAGAGCCTGAATAATCGCGAATAAAAAATACAATGGCTTGTGCTTCAAAATCTTTTTCTTTCGACATTATCCTGAATACTTTATCCTTAGGATTGATAACCAGATTTTCAGGGTCGAAAAATTCGCCTTCCTTAATATTTCCAAGTATAATATTGGTTTTAAGAACTTGTTTTATCGTAGCTTTTTTATCAATTAATTGACCAAATTCTCTGTTTCTGTCAGTTAATTCATAGGTGTATTTTGTCAACGAACGTTTGTGTCCTTTATTTTTAAGGTTTGGAAGTTGAAATTCTTCGGTAAGAATTTTTCCTAATTCCTGTGCGCCGGTAGCAATGTCGTGTTCGCCACTTTCGCCTTGTCCTGCACCTTCACCCTCGCCTTCGCCTTTATGTGGATCTATTTTTTGTTTCCCAATTATTTCACCTTCTTCGCCTTCGCCACTGCCACCGGTTGACTGTTCTTCATCTTCGGCAGGTAAATCATCATGGTAAAATTTAGGTTCGGTAGTTGTGGGTACTACCACTACTTTGGCTTTATTGCCAGGTAGAGGTTTCACGATTTTTCCTATTTTAATACGTCTCGGAAAACCGTCCTTTTCTCTCTGTTTATCTTTTTCAATCAGTTCATCAAGTGTTTTTAATGAACTAATCGGCTGATTAAACTCAAAAGGATTATATTGTAAGAAAAAAATGGCATCATTCGTCAGATACAAATCATAAACATCTTCATCAACTGGTAAGTGATGATGTTTGATTCCTATGAAATCTCGTTTTTTTATTTCTTCGTTTTCTGTCATTAATTTTGTTCAATTCACTCAATATTCAATACCCAAATTTAACTTTCAACTTTTAACTAATCAGCATCATCCATGGTGCAGAAATACTCTATGGTTTTTTGTGCACAAGTAGAACAATAACCCAATTTGTTACTCATGGTATTAATCATTCTGTTATACAGCCTTTGATTTTCTTCATTGGTTCTGTTTGCCAATGCTCCAACAAGACTTCCTGCTCCTGCTATATCTGATTTTAATCGAACATCTGTTACCGCTTTTACCAAATCGTTATTATCCATAAAATCATAATTAGGGTCTTGGATTAGTTTTTGCCCGTAAATTTTAGCTATGGTTGTCCGGTAGCTTTGTTTTTGTTCGTTAGTTTTTAGTCCGAGACGTTCTTCAACACTATTAATAAAATTTTCATCAATTTTAATAGATACCAATTTTCCGGTTTGAGGGTCTTTGTATGTCCAAATTTTATCTGTTCCCAGATTTTTGGCATCTATCCCGATAATCATATTTACATAATTCATCACATCTTTTTCTATGGCATCAGGTTCGTCCATATAGGCATTAAATATTGATGTCATAATATTTTTCCGGTATAATGATTTTGCCATTTTTATATCTTCGAGATATTTAGTTCGGTCATTAGGGTCTTGAACATAGTCAATTATCACCAATTCAATAGCACTAAAAACATCTCCGGCATACATGCATTTACCTTCTTGTGTTTCAGACTTTTCAAGAAGTATTTGTATGGCACGTCCTAAATTCCGGTGTCCTAAACCTTTCTGTCCAAACCTTTTTGTAATATCAGGGTCAGCATTGAGTTGATCAATTACTTCATTAAGTGTTTGAATACTTTTTTCACCTGCAACTTCACCTGCAGCTAGTTTCATCATCTCAACAGGGCTGAGTTTTTCGGTACGTGGCATTCTTGTAAGCGTAAAAGCTACAGATACTGCATAGTTTAAGTTAGGATCAATATGTAGCGGTTCTCCTGTATAGCTTGTTTTATTTCCCGTACCAATAGCATATTTTGTGAGCTCTTGTTGTAATTTATAATTCGTATTGTGCGACATATATACGAGTCTGCAACGGTCAACAATAGGCGCTTGCTCTTTTTCTTCTAAAAAACGTGCAAATTCCGAGTTGTTACTCGTGGCAACAATAAGTGTATCTAGTGGCCATTTGAAACCTTCAATTTCAATAGTTCGGTTTTGAATTACTCCAAGATAAACTTGTACTAAATCGCGTTTATTTTTAAAAATTTCATCTGCAAAATGAATACCTCCACCTGCAACACGAGCTAATGCACCTCGCCTTAAATCAAAACGGTAGGGGTTGCTTGGGTCGGTAATATGTAATAATCGTGTTATAGATTCATCTCCAAGTAAATCAACTGCCGATGATGTAATTTTATCTTTGGCTGCATATTTTCCGGTAAGCACCCCTCGCGATTCGCTAATAGGAATTTTAAAAACCTCAATAAATTCATCTAATCTGTTTAAATCATTATTAATAAATTCTTTAATTTCGTTTAATATATAATAGGTATCGGCACCAAGCGGGCGATAATTTTCGTAAAAAGTGTCAATATGCTTATTGGTGGCTCCCGCTTTCTTTAAAAAATCCCGATTTTTATTTTCTTCATCAAATAAATTCATCGCTAAAATCATCGGGTCTTCATAGGTTTGCGATTCAATAACTTTGATTTTACCGTATCCACCTATTTTGTTAAGGTTTTTAAAGCGAAAAGAAAAACGATTGTTTTCTGGAATTGCAATAAATTCTCTATATAGTTTACTTAAATAATCAACAAAAAATGTTTTACCGTTTCCCGGCTCACCAATCAAAACAAAAGCCATTTCTTGCGATGACCCACCCTCGGCAGCATCTTTTATGAAAGAGACAAAACTGTTTATTTCTTCGTACATACCAATAATGTGCTTTTTGTCTTGTCTAAGCACTTTGTAATTGTAAAGGGTTTTTCCGTTAACATTCACTTTTTCAATCATTTTTTGATTGCCAAGAATCATCCGTACAAGTGATTGAAAAATATTTTCAAATTTACGGTTGCCTTTAATTACTTCTGTAATATGCTCATGAAGTGTGCAAGGACTCTTTTGTTATTTTATTTGTTTTGTAGCCATTTTTTTATCTTTTTACTCAAATTTCGGAAAAATTTGGTTATTAAACAATTAAAAAATGTTAAATTTTATAGAATTTTAGTACTCTTTATCTAATTTATTT
>JALWNR010000372.1 GCA_027083715.1 Bacteroidales bacterium | reverse complement strand
ACACCAGCCCATACTTAAATCGTTAACCTGCTGAATGCGACCCATTTTTGCAACATCTCCGTGGCATTCCGTGCAATCCATTTTTCCGGCATTTACATGCTGAGCATGACTAAAATAAACATGATCGGGTAAGTTATGAACTTTTATCCACTCAATAGCTTTTCCTTCATCAATAGCTTTATGAATTTTAGCAATCTCAGTTGTCCCTGTATTTGTGCCACTTTTAATTACATTATGGCAATTTAGACATACATTTGCTGAAGGAATACCCGATCTTTTACTTTCCATGGCACCGCTGTGGCAATATTGACAATCAATCTTATTATCGCCGGCATGTACTTTATGCGAAAATTTTATCGGTTGATCCGGTTCATATCCGGGGTATCTTCCTAAATTAACAGCTTCTTGATATACAACCATGGAAATCAGAAAAATGGTTGAACCGATAATCATAATATGGATAGCTACTGCTTTTTTTAAGAATTTAGTTACTGCTAAATCAAAAATAGAAAGTAATAGCAAAACAACACTTATGTAAAATATACCTTTTGTGTTTTTAGGTAAATAACTAAAATTATTTTCTAAAAAATTTGGATCTGCTTTTACAGTCGGTTTTGTTTTTGCAACAGCATTAGGGTCATAATTTTTAATGTACTCTAAAAGTGCTTTTACTTCATCATCTGAAAGATTATTATCTGGCATCGGAATTTTAAACTCTTCAAAAATTTTCACAGCACGTTCGTCACCATTTTTTACCATGGTTTGTGAAGACTGTATAAATTTTATCAGCCAGGCTTCTTCATACTTTTCCGTTATTCCTTTTAAATCAGGACCCACTAATCTGCCTTTACCTATTGAGTGACAAGCAGCACATGTTTTGAAGTTGTCTTCGGGAGATTTTTGTGCAGTCGAAGAAATATTATAAATAAGAAGCAGTAAAAACAGAGCTAATAATCTATTGATTCTTTGAGCGTAAGCCAATTTTGTCTGCATAAGATTCTAAAATAAGTTTAAATAATTAATCATTTTTCAATAAGAACGGTAGCAAAAATATATATTTAGATATTATTATCCTAAATAATTTTAATAAATTTTGATGTAGATTTTAATTTAGAATTATTCTAGATAATCTTCAAAAATCCTGATAATCAATATATTGTGCTTGTGTGTGCTGTTGGCGATAGTATGTTGTATTATCGCGTGCTTAAGTTACTTAATGTGGTTTTTAGATAGTTGAATTTAGTTAATTCGTTCTTTATCAAAATTTATTGTACCTTTAATTTTAAAAAAAAGAACAATAAAATGAAACTACATTTGATTTTGTATTTTCTTATAGCTTATTCATCTTTAATTTATGCGATTGATTTTGAGAGGATAGAGAAATATGTTGATAACACTCCTGTTTCTAAAACAAAAAACACTAAGGTTTTGAGCGAATATCTTACTGCTAATTTTCAACAGGACGATGAAAAATTTGCTGCAATTTATTTCTGGATTGCGAAGAATATTGATTATGATGTAAAAAGTCGTTATGATGCACCGGTGTACCGCAGTGTGGCAGAGATTACCGCAGAGGTGATGAGGAGGAAAAAAGGTGTTTGTCAGCATTATTCAGAACTTTTTAACGAGTTGAGTGATTTGGCAGGTTTGGAATCATATGTGGTTAATGGATATGGGAAAGAATATGGTAAAGTTATGAATTTAGCTCATGCCTGGAATGTTATCAAAGTTGAAGGGGAATTTTATTTTGTGGATGCTACCTGGGGTTCAGGACATATTAATCCGGAAGGAAAATATGTACGTGATTTTAGCCTTGAGTATTTTATGGTAACACCTGAAAAATTTATTGACGACCATATTTCTTTCGATCCTATGTGGCAGCTTTTGAAACGTCCGCTGTTTTTTGAAGAGTTTGAGTACGGAATTAATTATAATACTTCACGTCCTGAGTTTAATTTTAAGGACTCGATAAACTACTATTTTACTTTATCTCCAATTGCACAGATTAAAAGTAAAATAAGACGAATAGAACAGAACGGTCAAGCCAATAAACTGGTGGAGTTTGAGTTGGATTATGAACGGGGAAATCTGCGTATTTTGGAATTTAATGAACAAGTACGTTTATTTAATAATGCGAATGAATATTATAATAAAGGTGTAACACAATTAAATGAGTTTAATAATTTAAAACGCCGTAAAGTTAATGATGGCTCCGTTAGTGCGAAAAGGTTAAGGGAAAAACTGGCTGAAATGGAGGAAAATATGTTAAAAGCAAAAGAATTATACAGTAAGGTGGATACTAAAAACACTCAGCTTAAAGCTAATTTAAAAAAAGCCAAGACTAATGTGCTTAAATTTGAAAATATTATTAAGCAACAAAAGGCTTGGCTCTCGGGTTTGTCAGATTAATTCATTGTTCCGGTATATTCGTATCCGATACTTTCAATGGCTTTTTTAATCTCTTCAAGATTAATATTTTCACCTTTTATGGTTGCTGAGTTGTCTGATAAACTGGCTTTAACCTCTTTAATTCCTTGAAGTTGTTTTACTGTTTTTTCTACATTCATTGTGCAATGATTGCAAGTCATTCCTTTAATTGAAATTTTATAAGTATCCATATTCATATTTTTAAATGGTTTATTAATAATTCCTTTGTAATTATATCCTAGTGAATTAACAGTTTCTGCAATAAGTTTTTCATCAGTAATATTTCCTTTTATTTTCACGGTTGAATTTACCAAGTCAACATCTTCAATATTAATCCCCTTGGCTGTAAGACCATTACTGACACTGGTTTTACAATGGTTACAGGTCATTCCTTCGACTTTTATTACCGAGTAAAGTTCATTTGTTTTATTTTTATTTTTGGCTTTACCCAATATTATATGTTTGTATTTTTGAAAATATCCGTTAATTATCATTAAAGCCAGTGTAATTACAGAAAGAGTTTGTAACCAAACGGGAATGGTGTTGTGTTGATGCCCTGTATGACTAGAATTAAGAAATTGAGTAAACCATTCTGATGGTAAAAAATTATCGATAAATAAGCCAAAAGCAAGAGCCATCCCTATTATTGATGCCAGATAAGCTGTTAATGCTTTTTTCCCTAATACTTTGCCTAAAACAGTTATGGTAGCAGCATTTGTTGCCGGTCCTGCCATTAAAAATACTAAAGCTGCCCCCGGCGATAAGCCTTTCATCATTAAAACAGCAGCTATGGGCACTGAACCGGTTGCACATACATATAAAGGTATAGACGCTAATAAAACAATTCCCATGCTTAGGAGCGGATTATTAATATATCCGGTAAAAAAATCATCGGGTAAGAGCAATGAAATAAGCGCTGCTAATAATAAGCCGATAATTAACCATTTTGAAATATCTTGTAAAAACTCGACAAATGCATATTTAAAGAAGCGTTTAAAAACATTCCCGGATGTTTCTTCGGTTTGAGTGTCTTCAATTAAATTTTCTTCTTGTTTATTATTATCTTTTGCATAATAATTAGTAAAAGCTCCACCAAAAATCCCGCTAACAAAAGCGACAATTGGTCGTATTAAAGCAAAAGGTAAGCCCAGCATTGAGTAAGTTACTAAAATTGAGTCAACACCGGTTTGTGGTGTAGATATCAGGAATGAAACAGTAGCCCCTTTTGAAGCCCCGTTTTTGTAAAAAGATACTCCTGTGGGAATTACTCCGCATGAGCATAATGGTAGTGGAATACCAATTAAAGCAGCATAAATTGCCGATTTAATTTTATTACTGCCCATGTATCGTGCAATTTTTTCTTTTTTAAAGAAAACATGTAATATACCTGCAAAGAAAAAGCCGATTAGTAAATAAGGAGCCATTTCTTTACTTAATTCAAAAAGTTCTTCTAAATAAGCTGTTATATAGTTAATGATTACCATAGATTAATATTTTGATGCAAAATTAGTTTATAGTTACAGGCTGATTGTTATATAATTTTGAAAAGATGTTATATCTTTTTTTACTTTTGCAGATAGTTAATTTTAATAAACTAAAATAAAAATATACCTTATTATATATACACACGTTTATTAAATAACATCAGATACGAAAAATCATTAAAAGAATAATTAGGGTAAAGGGCTAAATAATTGTAT
>JALWNR010000371.1 GCA_027083715.1 Bacteroidales bacterium | reverse complement strand
CAGTAGCTATGCGCTCAATATTTTTGAATAAAATAAAGCATGAAAAAAATATTGATTACGGTAATTTTAACATCTATAAGTTGGTAAATTACGTAATTTGGTTATTAGCAGTATTTATTGTTTTAGAATTAGTAGGAATACAATTAACTATAGTATTGGCAGGTTCAGCAGCTTTATTGGTTGGGGTAGGTATTGGTATGCAGCAGATTTTTAATGATTCAATTTCAGGATTTTTTCTTTTGTTTGAACGAAGTCTGAAAATAAACGATATTGTAGAAATGGATGGTATTGTTGGTAGAGTGCAAGACATAGGTATCAGAACTTCAAGAATAGTTACTTATGATAATATTGAAATGATAGTCCCTAATTCAAAATTGGTAAGTGCAACGGTTATAAATTGGAGCTCAAACGATCATAAAACACGCTTTTTTTTGAAAGTAGGTATTGCCTATGGTAGTGATGTGGCTCTTGTAAAAAAAATTCTTATAGAAGTAGCTAATGCACATTCTTTAATACTTAAAAACCCCTCTCCTATTGTTTTGTTTAGTGATTTTGGCGATTCATCGTTAAATTTTGAGCTCGGATTTTGGACAAAAAAAACTTTTGAACATAAAATTATACTAAGCGATTTAAGATTTGCAATTGACAAAAAATTCAGAGAACACAATATTACGATACCCTTTCCGCAAAGAGACATCCACATCATTAAAAATCAATAAATATACCTTTATAGTATATTTTAAGATATTTGTAACTATTGATAATCAATATACTACTTACCTGACCACAATATGTTATATACTTTAATTGTATATTTCATATAAATTTTTTATAATTTATTTTGACATTATGTAAAGATTGCATATATTTGTACTGAAATACTTTACTTTATGTAAACTAAATCGTACAACTATGCAAAAAGAAACTATTAAAAAATTAACCAAAGCTATTCCTGACTTATTAAAGGAAGTAACTAAGTATTTGAAAAACAACCTTCATAGTACCGGACCAAAAGCTATCCTCAGTGCTACCGGAACAGTGGGTTTAGTAGTAAAATTATTCGGTCATAGTATAATTGAAGAATATTTTGCAAGATTAGCTAAAAGAAAACTTGATGATTACGGAAGTCCAACCTATTTACTTGCCGCATTTGAGCAAGCCGAAGCATCCATGAAACACCTGTCTAATAAGTACAGAGAAAATGTTTTGATGGAAACAGCCTTAAATGCACTGGAAAACATACTCGAAGATTTGGAGGAAGAAATTGAATTTGACAAGTCAAAAATAATTATTGTTTTCCAACCTAAATATCATCCAGCAGTTTTGTACGTAAAAAATACCTACATAAAGCTTTTTAAAGAAGTGGGTATAAGCGAACAAGCAATTAATGATTTTATAAAACATTTTAATGAAAACATTGGTACTCAGGTTATTAAAACTTTTGGAGCTAGTTATAACGACCATTTAGAACAAATTGCAGAACTGAGATTGAATGAAATTGAAACTGATTTTCTTTGGAAAATGAAGAATTTAGACAAAATAGGTTTCAATGATTCAGAAAATCTTAAATACGAAAAAACATTTGCTAAATGGAAGCCTGTTGAAGATTTTCTTGATATGGATGATATTGACTTTGGTGCACAAAAAACCGAAGAGGAAGAAGAAAATCTACAACCCGTAGAACGGCTTATAGAAGACTATTTTAACTATGAACCAATGAATAATTTAAATAAAATTTTATTTATTCTTGGTGATTTTGGAAAAGGAAAATCTGTATTCTTACGCCATTATGCTTCGCAATTAGCAAAAGAGTATTTACAAACCGGCGAAGGATTATTTCCGGTTTATTTTAATTTACGGAACTATAAAAATTATTCAAACGATTATAAACTAGGCATAATTGCCGATTATTTGGAAACAGATTTCGGAATTCAAATAGATGACGCTTATTTCCGAAATAAAAAATATGTTTTTTTAATTGATTCATTAGATGAAAGCGGTGATTTATCAAAATCTGCTATTGACAATGTTATTACCTCCATCAAGTCAATTCAAAACCTTGACAAAACAAAATACCGAACCAATCGCATAATTATTACATCGCGTCCTTTTGACGGTGGACTATATCAACAATTAAAAAATCATCATCCTCACATTATTAAAAATGGATATAATCGTGATGTTGAATACTTTATATCTCTTTATGGATTTACAAAACGCCAGTTTAACAACTGGATGATAGATACATTAATGAACTATCCTGAATTTAAAGAACTGGAAACCGCCGGTTTAACTAAAAAAATTCAGCAGAGCATAATTGATTTAAAATATCTGGATATTTATGATGAACTTTTGCTTAACGGCACACTTTCACGTAGTGAACTTAGGCGCCCGATATTCGCTTACATGATATTTAAACTATTGGTAAATAATATTGATTTTTCTTTAGTGGGAAAAATAGGGGTTTATCTTTCTTTTATTAATTTGCTTACACGCGAGGCAAAATATATTGGCGATCAGTTTCAATTGGATTTAAAACAGGAATTTGAGTTTAGAAACATTCTTCATTCTATTTCTGCATTATCAATGTATGAATGGCATAAAGGAAACCAGTGGAAATTAAAAAAAGCAGATATTTGCCGTGTTTTGGATGGTGAAAATACTGACGAATCTGATGAGGAAATACTTGAAAGGTATAAAAACCAAGGTATTTTGGAAATAGAATTCCTTTCTCATTCCTATTTTGGCGAAAACAACAACATGTTGCATTTTCAACATCAATCTTTTGCCGAAATTTTATTGGCAGAATATTATTTGAAAGTATTTATCAAATTTGCACTTGATGAAGACTATGATATTGAGAAAGCTAGAGTAAAACTTATGCTTGGCGAACCTACAGGACAAACCATTCAATTTTTTGTGGATATGCTTCGCATTCTACGTTCATCTGCTATTCAAACAAATTCAGAAAAAGTAATCCAAAAACGCAAATTGTTGTTTCCTTTGATGGCATCGTTGGCAACCAAGCGCTTTAATAACTTATTCTGTCATGATATATATTATGAGTGGTTTAAAAAATATGATATTCCGGTAAATACACCCGATTATCCGCATGAAAGTTTGGAAAATTGGTTTTTTACACCTGAAAAGGTAAATAAAATTATTGATTTTGCACGCGAAGTATTAACATCTGATTCTAATCACCTGCTAATCAAGGGGAAAAGTAATACTGCTCTTTTTGATAAAGAAGTATTTAGTATCCAAAAAGCAACATTAAGAAGAATACCACCTGATATTGACAAATGGTTAGCTTTATTAGTTGGTAATATTTTGTATAACAATGAACGCGAAAAGCTTTATTTTAATACTACAATTAAAGAGTTTGAGTATTTCTTTGAAATGATTCGTAATTGGAACTATTACTCCATAACTGATTCCTCACCATATTGGGCAAAGCAGTTGTTTAAAGGAATTAATATGGAAAACAATCTCGATGAGTATAATTTATCGCATGCTAATTTAACAGGATTAGATTTTTCATACTCAAAACTTAAGCTCTTAAATCTGTCAGCATCTCGAATTGGCGGTTGCAAGTTCCGGTATGTTGGTTTTGAGGATGTGGATATGTCTTTTTGCGAACTTACAAATGCACAAATATCAAACATACAATACATTAAAGGAATTTTTGATATAGGTTTTTGCATTCTTAGTCCGGAGATATTCTTCCCGCCGCAATTGGCACGAAAATTCTATGATTCCGGTTTTATGGGCTATCAGAAAAGCTTTATACCGGAAAGCGGATTTTCAACAGTTGCTCAAATTTTTGGTACTTTAAAGGGTTTATTAGAATATGGTATAAATCAAAATTTATTTTCAAAAGATGAAATAAGCACCTGGTTTAGGTTTGAGACTTCACATCTGGAGGATTTATTTAAACGATATCTTCGCGAACTATCAAATGCCGATGAAACATTAGCAATCGAGTAAACAAAACTAATATAAAACGCGCATAGTTGTTTGTAAACAGCCTGAATTATTCGTATAACATAATATTCAGGCTGTTTCTATTCTATAATTTTAGTTCTTTACGAATAATTTCCTGTAAAAAAATAATCATTTTTTCCTGTGAGTGTATATAGT
>JALWNR010000370.1 GCA_027083715.1 Bacteroidales bacterium | reverse complement strand
GAATTTAAGAACAAGGATGAAATAGGCGGAAAAGCTAAAGGCTTATTATTTTTAAGCAAGCATGGTTTTAATATTCCTGAATTTTTTATACTGGATTATAGACTTGTCGATTTGATTATTCATAAAGAGCTTTCACTTAGGTATTTACTTGAAAGCTGGATGAAAGAAAACCGGATTAGCTCTGATTCTTTATGGGCAGTACGCTCTAGCGCTAGTTTTGAGGATGGTAAAAATAATTCATTTGCCGGTCTTTTTAAAACAGAAATAAATGTTGGAATAAAAGATTTACCAAATGCTATTGAGAAAGTTATATCTGGATATATTGACTTCAACAAAACAGATTACCAGCCTGTCGGGAATTTGAAATTTGCAGTTATTATTCAAAAAATGATTGTTGCTGAATTTTCGGGTGTAATTTTTTCGCATAACCCCAATAATGTTAAAGAAAAAAATGTACACATAAATATAATACCGGGTTTGGGTGAAAAATTAGTTTCCGGTGAAGAGGATGGGCTCAGTATTATATCTTTAGGAAGGGAAATCAAATTTATAAATGAAAATACTCAATATTCAGGACAAGTTTTTGATAATGGTATTAAGGACATTGTGTTAACAAACAAAGAATTAAAACAAAGTATTACTCCTTATTTGAATAAGTTGATTGCAGCTGCAAAAAAAATGGCAAAATTAAGAAAGTACCCTGTTGATATTGAGTTTTGTATTGCTGATAAGCGTATTTACTGGTTACAACTACGACCGATTACTTCATCTAAACAAGTTACACTGCCAACAGTTTGGGATAATTCCAATATAGGTGAAAATTACCCCGGATTAACAACTCCATTAAGTATTTCTTTTGTTAAAATTACCTACTATAATGCTTATTTGGCTATGGTTTCGTTTTTAGGTATGAGCAAACCGCAGCAGGAAAAAAACAGGATGTTATTGAAAAATATGGTAGGTGGTATTTCTGGAAGTTTGTATTATAATATTACTGCATGGCAGCAATTACTTTATCAATTGCCTTTTGGGAAAAGAACAAGCAAACAAATAACCCAAATTCTGGGTATGGATGATGCCGAGTTTGAATTACCGATGATAAAACCTTCTTTATTTGCTTATTCAAAGCTTTTTTCTAATGTTTTTTTTTCATTTTTGTTTTTTGGTCGGTATAAAAAAAAGTTTGAACTGACTTATAAAAAAGTGTTTTCAAAATTCAAAGATAAAGATTATAAAAAGCTTTCAAATAAAGATTTAATTGAATATATTCAGAAACTTAATCAGGATTTAGGTGCTAAATGGATTGTTCCTGTGCTCAATGGTTTTTTTGCCTTTTTGCTGTTTTCTTATCTGAAAAAAATATTTACTAAATCAAGCTTGCATGATGAATATCCCAATTTTATTAATGATATTCTTTATGCGCAAGGCGATATTGTATCGGTAGTTATTGTGAGAAAATTTCATGATTTGTTAAACACTATATTAGCAGATCATCAATTAAAAAATCTTTTTAAAGAAAAAAACGAAAAAGATATTTGGCAGGAAATATCAAATTATTATCCTGAATTTAAAAAACGGATAGAATATTATATCGCTAATTATGGAGAAAGGTGTGGGGAAGGGGAACTGAAAATAGAGACCATAAATTATAAAGAAAATCCGCTTGCTTTTATTTCAACATTAAAATCCAATGCAATTGGTTCTGTGCAAACTGAAAATGATAAAAGAGCTTTTAATTATAAAAATATAATAAATGAAAAATATAAGTATAAGCCACTTAAAAAGTATTTGCTTTTAATTTTAATAAAAATTACGCTTAACCGTATTAAAGACCGCGAAAATTATCGCTTTTACAGAACCAAAGGATTTGATCTTGTGCGTAAAATTTTTAGGGCAATAGATGATAATTTATATAGAGAGAAATTAATTGAACAATCGAGCGATTCACTTTATTTAGAGTATGAAGAAATTATTAACCAAGAGCTTAGCTTAAATTATAAACAGATTATCCGTGAGCGAAAATCGGTGTATAATTATTATCAAACTATAAATAGGGTAAACAGATATTATCAGAAAGGAAATAATTTTATAGCCGTTGAGCGTTTTAAAAGTCATTTGGTAAAGGATATTATTAAAGGTGTAGCATGTAGCAGTGGTGTTATAACTGGGGAGCTTTTGATAATAGAAGATAATAAACTAAAAGATATTGATATTTCGGGAAAAATTTTAGTGGCAAAATATTTTGAGCCGGGGTGGATTAATTTGTTTTCAAAAGCAGTAGGAATAATTTCAGAGCGAGGGGGGCTTTTAAGTCATACAGCCATTTTGTTTAGAGAGTTGGGAATACCTGCAATAGTTGGTGCTAAGGGAATACTCTCTATTGTAGAGCAAGGGGATAAAGTATTATTGGATGGAACAAAAGGCGAAATAAAAATCATCAAAAAAAATGAATAACTTTCAAATTACATCATTACTTTCAAAAGTAATCATTTCAGATTCGGAAAAACAGGATTTATTTAAATCAATAAAAAACCTTTGTGAGAATAAAGCTGCACAAACAGCTTTTTTTGAATATTGTAAAAACTGGAAACTTGCACCTTGGGTTTTTGTTCGCTTAAAAAGATTAAATCTGCTTGCTTTGTTTGATTCTGAAATACAACAGCGCTTTTCTGTATTTTACGAACAAATAAAAAAAGAAAACGAAGACCGGAACAAAGAAGCAATTAAAATATTAAAAGCCTTTAAAAAAAATAATATTGATGTTATCATTCTTAAAGGAAATTTATTTATTCATACAATATATCAAGACACAGGGTATAAAAAAATGAATGATTTTGATATTTTAATACATCCCAAAGATTGGTATAAGGTTCAGAAAATTTACTTAAGTATGAATTATATCCCATTAGGTTTTGGTTGGAGCGGAGAAAAACAAAAGGCTGCTAAATTCAGTCATGCAGGTATTTCATTTATTAGTCCCAATTACAAATGTATAACAGGTACACAATGGGGATTAAAATCTCCCACATCCAAATATGATGTAGATATTGATGATTTATGGAAAACCGCAATAGCGTTTGATTTTTATGGAGAAAAAGTCAAACAATTATCTCCTGAGTACAATATTTTACACCTTATTCTACATATGGGTATTTATAAATGTGGTACTCGAGATTTTATGGATGTGTATAATCTTTTTCTTTCAGAATATGATATAGATAATAATAAACTTATATCGATTATCTCCCAATCAAATGCCAGAGACAAAGCTTTTTTTACTTTTACTCTTTCAAATGTATGTTCAAATGTAATTGATTTAACATTAATAGAGCAAATTAAGCCTGCTGATAAAGGTTTTATTCTCAATAGGCTAAAATCCAGATTAAAAATGTTTATGAAATATGGTGATTTACATAATTCATACCATGATTATTTTCAAGAGATTGAAATGGTGGTGTTTTATTTTAATCTTTTTCCTGTTTTTCATAAAAGAGTTGTTTTGTATTTTAAGTTAGTGAAGTTGATTTTGTTCCCTTCTAATGAAATGGTTTTGAAATTTTCGGATATTACTGAAAAGGAATCGGTTTTTCGTAAAACTATTGCTCGAATAAAAGCACCGTATCTTGTTTTAGGTGTAATTGCCGAGGAAATAGGTGGAGGTATTACAATTCTTTTATTAACAAAGTTTTTTCTGGAAACTTTTTTTTCGCTTAAAAATTATTTTTTCAGTAAAGAGTCTTATTTTGATTATCTTATAAAAAAAGGTATTCTTCCTGATGATATTAAAAGTGCAGTTAAGAAAATACAATAGAAGATGAAATATCTATACTTAAAAAAAGACACTCAAAGACATGATTGTTTAGAATCTACAAATGACCAAATCCTTGATATTTGTTGATATTTCATGTGGTAATAGAAATAATTTAATATAAAAGCACATGAAACAAGCATGATTAAAATAACTTAACGAAGTGATCTCATGAGCTTGCGAATAATTATTAAACACACAAAGTAATGATTATTTTCATCATGCGGTTCTTCCGCAGTAGCGGAACAGGCTATGTGACCATAGAAATAATAAAAAATAATCACATGAAAAAAATAATTTGTATAACCGGAATTGACGGAATAGGGAAAAGTACTTTAATT
>JALWNR010000369.1 GCA_027083715.1 Bacteroidales bacterium | reverse complement strand
ATCATAAGCCAACCTTAACGAGGGATTGTATTTTCCTTTTTCTAGAAAAACAATGGTTTCGCGCCGAACATTTACTAATTTTGCTAAATCAAGTTGCGTTAAATTTTCGCGTGCACGTAATTCTTTAATTCGATTCTTCATTAAAATTCCGTTTAATACTCAATTTGCTTATTAAGCCGATTAATATAGAAAGTACAATACCAATGCCTAGCATTAAATCGGTATTTGGGAATATATCTTTTAAAAAGTAGATTAACATCCACATCATTACAGAATACACATAGGCATAATATCCCGATTTATACTTTAAGCGCATACTCATTTCATCTTCGGTGGCTAAGCCCTTTTTTTCTTCTTTATATTTTTTAATTGATAGATAAATAAAAAAAGGACTTAATAAAAGAAATAAAAGAGTTGTCAGCACATCATACCCTTTATATGCACCAATACCGTTCACAAGCATATCTATTGCACGTGGAATGGAAGTAACGAATAAAAATACAAAAATAATAATTGTGGTTTTAGTTTTCATAATATCACTATTTATGTTATGTAAATCTAACACAAAGATAGAAAATTCTAACATTATACAAAATATTTTTGCTGAAATTTTCGGTACTACTGCAAATTTAGTGGAACTATAATTAATTTCTCTAAATAATATTCAATTTTGTCTATTTAAGACAGAACAATAATTTATCGATTGCTGCAAAGCAGCAACATCAATAGCCCTGTCCTTTAGGGAAGGATTTAAAATAATGCGAACAAAAGCGATGCAAGTAGTTAATTATCAAAAAGAACAAAACATTCATGCATCGCAAAAAAATAGGTTTATTAATATTTTGTCCACAGATTACGCTGATTATCACAGATATTTGCTAAAAAGCAGTAGCTAGTTTAAGAGTTTGGGCTAAAGCCCTACGGCTATTCATGAACTTAAATATATCCACTAAAATGGTAGTAGTAGAACCATCTTTTCTAAATATTTTCAAGCAAACTGTTATATATTTGCAAAAAATTTAAATATATCTTATCTCATGAGAATAATTATAACATTACTATTGTTTTTGAATTTTATTATTGCTCAAGCTCAATTATCAGATAAAGCAATAAAAATAATTCCGGAAATTTCTCTGAAGATAGGAAGTCAACAACCTGCTGTTGGCGGACAATTTGACCTAGTTTCCGGTTTTATGCTTACGGAACAATTTTTTGCAGGAATTGGTTTTGCCTACACTACAAATATGGGAATGGGTGGCGGAACCTATCCTCTGTATGTAGATGGCAGATATTATTTTCACACAAAAAATAATTTTTTGTTTAAATTAAAAGATACACAAAACAATTTTCAGATAGATGTACAAATGGGTAGCAATATTAATCCTGATAAGGTGTTTAAAACCGGATTTTTAGCAGGTATAGGCTTTGCCTATAAGTTTGATTTTTTGAATATTAACGATTTTAAATTTCCGGATTTCTATTTGGGACTAAATATTGAATATAATTATAGTAAATATCATGATGAGTATCGTGGATTTGTACTAAAAGATGGTTATTTAACGCACACGATGCTAAATTTAAAACTTGCTTTCGATCTAAATACATTCTAATCTATTCAAATCAGCAAATTCTTCCTGTTGCAAGCTCAAAACTGTTCTTCAAAATATATTTTTTCAATAAGCATTACTCTAAGTTCTTACCCCTTATATTACTCGTATTAATCCTTATTTTAAATAAGTTGAGCTACTTAGAGTTGTTTTATTTTCATTACTATTTAATTCAAATATAAATATTACAATTAACGGGTTGATAAATATCAAACCATCGCTTGATATTTATTAATAATTACTCATAAACTAGTACTCCAATAAGTCTAATTTGTGAAACTAAGTTTGTGAAATTAAGTTAATTATTCCCCTATATTCAGCATGCCAAGAAACAGAACAACTGCATACTATCGCGCCTAAAAACAACTGCAAAAATTTCATTTTTAAAAACATGACTTTTATCATATTAGACATACAAATCTTAATATATTTTTATATGGATTTTATAAATTTAATTATTAACTTAATTTCAAACTGTTAGCAATGGAAATATCTAGGCGAGATTTTATTAAAACATCGGCTGTAGTTGCTGCGGCTACCGCTGCGGGTTTAGGAGTTCCCGAACAAATGAAAGCCAAAGCAAAAAATGCAGAAAGTGAGTGGCGTTGGGACAAAGCAGTTTGTCGTTTTTGCGGTACCGGATGCGGTATCATGATAGCCACCAAAAACGACAAAATTGTTGCCGTTAAAGGCGATCCTGCAGCACCTGTAAACCGTGGCATAAACTGTATTAAAGGTTATTTCAACGCAAAAATTATGTATGGTGAAGACCGTTTAAAAACCCCTCTATTAAGAGTGGATGAAAACGGTAATTTTAGCAAAACAGGAAAATTTAGACCGGTTAGTTGGAAACGTGCTTTTGATGAAATGGAAAAGCATATGAAAAAAACCTTAAAAGAGTTAGGACCTACCGGAATAGCTGTTTTCGGTTCCGGACAATACA
This sequence comes from Bacteroidales bacterium, assembly GCA_027083715.1. Lineage (GTDB taxonomy): Bacteria > Bacteroidota > Bacteroidia > Bacteroidales > NBLH01 > NBLH01. The sequence goes on along the minus strand of JALWNR010000369.1, from coordinate 1,614 downwards.
CGATTCAAGAAGGTTATGCAATGGCAAAATTGATGAAAGCAGGTTTCCGTTCAAATAATATAGACCCTAATGCGCGCCATTGCATGGCTTCGGCAGTGGTGGGTTTTATTCAAACCTTTGGTATTGATGAACCATCTGGATGTTATGATGATATTGAACTTACCGACACCATTATTTCTTGGGGTGCTAATATGGCAGAAATGCATCCAATTTTATGGTCGCGCGTTTCAAACCGTAAATTAACGGCTCCTGATAAAGTAAAAGTTTTCAATCTTACAACTTTTAGTAACAGAACCTCAAATTTAGCCGATACCGAAATTATTTTTAAACCACATACCGATTTGGCTTTGTGGAACTATATTGCACATGAAATCGTGTATAATCACCCCGAAGTTATCGATTGGGGTTTTGTTAAGAAATATAATGTTTTTGCTACCGGACCTATTGATACCGGATACGGAATGCGTTTGCCGGGACATAAAAATTTTTCACAAAAAGAATTAGAAACTGTAAATAAGGAAGCAAAAAAGAAAGTATCGGATGCAGAAAGTGTTACTCTAAAATATCTGGATTACAAAACCGGTGATGAAATAGAAATGAAAAGCAGAAATTCTGCAATGAAACACTGGACTATTTCTTTTGAAGAATTTAAAAAAGCCTTAGAACCTTACACTTTAGATTTTGTTGCAGAACTTGCTAAAGGCGACCCCGATGAATCATTAGATTCATTTAAACAAAAATTAAAAGATTTAGCTCAGCTATATATTGAAAAAAACCGAAAAGTTGTTTCATTCTGGACTATGGGTATGAATCAACACCAACGAGGTTCATGGGTGAATGAGCAATCATATATGGTACATTTCCTTCTCGGAAAACAATCAAAACCCGGAAATGGTGCTTTTAGCCTTACCGGACAACCCTCTGCATGTGGAACAGCACGTGAAGTAGGAACATTTGCTCACCGTTTACCTGCCGATTTGGTAGTTGGAAATCCAAAGCACAGAGCAGTATCAGAAAAAATATGGAAAGTGCCTAATGGTACAATCAATCCCAAAACCGGTTCGCATATCATGAAAATTCATCGTGATATTGAAGACGGAAAAATTAAATTTGCCTGGGTAAATGTTTGTAATCCATATCACGATTCTGCAAATGCCAATCATTGGATAAAAGCAGCTCGTGAAATGGATAATTTTATTGTTACCAGTGATGGTTATCCGGGTATTTCCTCGAAAGTCTCTGATTTAATTTTGCCTTCGGCAATGATATACGAGAAATGGGGATCGTATGGAAATGCTGAACGGCGCACACAACACTGGCGTCAGCAAGTTACACCCGTAGGTGATGCAATGCCGGATATTTGGCAATACGTTGAGCTTTCTAAACGTTTTAAGATACGTGATGTATGGGGAGCACAAAATATTCCCGGGCTTGAAGGCGGTTTACCGGATGTATTAAAGGAGGCACAAGAAATGGGTTATAGCCCCAATGCCACTCTTTACGAGGTGCTTTTTGCCAATAAAGAAGCAAAATCTTATGCGTGGCCTGACCCAATAGGTGAAGGTTATCAAAATACTGAAGCAGAGGGAGACAAACGTAATGTTGAAGGTGCGG
>JALWNR010000368.1 GCA_027083715.1 Bacteroidales bacterium | reverse complement strand
ACCGAAGGGAGAATGTATGTGGAACAGGTTGAAAATAAATTGGAGGAAATGGTTTCTTTGCGTAATATGGATGACCATTTTTATATTTTCAATGAAAAAGAATACTCTATTATCGGTGAAAAATACGGAAAGAAATTTACCATTGGTGATAATGTAAAAGTACAACTTGTGCGTGCAAACCTGCGTAAAAAGCAACTGGATTATATTTTAATTGAAGATTAAATCAACATTTTGTTAAATTATGAAGGTATAATATAAAGTGTTGCAATGAGATAAATTGTTTATAGTTAAAGACTTACAATGGAAGGCTGGAATATTGGAAGGGCGAAAAGCTACTTCATGTTTTCCATTATTCCAACATTCCTATTAAAACAATGTATATTAATTCATAAAATCTACAAAATGTTATATTATAGCCATTATAAATTTATTCACTAATAATAAATATTTTGCAATGACTTGCTCAGATTCCTGTAAGATGCTTGTTACTAGTTTGTTATAGTGTTTAGTATTTCTCTTTGTTTTTTACTCATTTTTGAAACCACCAGATTATACGAATCATCAATCCATGATTCGATGATTTTGTCAGGAATACTTCCGTCAATCTTTACTGTATTCCAATGCTTTTTATTCATGTGGTATCCGGGCAGTACAGCCGGGTATTGTTCACGCAGCTCTAATGCTTTTTCCGGTGCACATTTTAGGTTAATGCTCAAATTGCCATCTAAATTTGCTAAAGCAAACATTTTATCGAGTACTTTCATTACCAGAGTAGTATCATCAAACGGAAAACCTTCGGTAACCGCTTTTTTTGCCAAACAATATGTTCTGAATTCTTCAATATTCATAAGCCGGATTTTTAAATTAAAACGAAGGATAAAAAGCTTCTTTTATATGTTCAATAAAATATTTGTCGCCTTTTAAAAGTATGGAAATAATGTCAATACGTGCTTCATAATCTAATTGATTTTCATCAATATATGCATTTGCTGCTTCAATAATCATTTTTTGTTTTTTATTAGTTATCGCATCTTTAGGGTTTTCTCCCGAACCGTGTTGCCTGGTTTTTACTTCTACAAAAACCAAAACATCTTTATCCAAAGCAATAATATCTACTTCGTATTTGTGCCAACGCCAATTTCTGTTTAATATTTCATAATTTTTATCAGCCAGATACTGAGTAGCTAATTCCTCTCCTAATATTCCGGTTTCATTATGCTCTGCCATATGATTTTACCAATTAAGTTTGCTTAAGAATAAATTATCATTATTTTTGTTTACAGAATAATTAAAAGTACATAAAATTATTAAATGCATAAACTGTTTTTTTCAATATTACTATTTTTAATACTATATTCCGCAGCTGTTTATGCACAAAATAGCAATAATTTTGAAGGAATTATAAAAATAATAAAAACAAATAAAACAGATACGGCTACACTTGTTTTCCTGATTAAAAATAACAAAGTACGTATTAATGAACTAAACAAGCAACAACAAATTGAAAAATATGTCATTGTAAACATTAGTATTCCTGAAATTTATTATTTGAAACCGGATAAAAAGATTTATACAAAAATACCTTCCTATCGTCGGGAAAAATCACTTGATTCAAACTCAGTACTTTTAAAAACTGGTAATTACAAAAAAATATTAGGTGAAAAATGTTATCAATGGCGACTTAAAATACCCGATATAAATACTGAAATTACATATTGGGTTGCTTCAAAAAAATATCCTCAGTTTTATACTATTCTTGACATGTTTGATAGTGATATTGCAGGAAAGTATTTTCTTTCAATCAAGGGCTATAAAAATGTATTTCCTATGCTTGTTGTGGAGCGCTCACTACTACGCGAATGGAAATCACAAGTAGAAGTAACCGAAATAAAGAAAATAGATATTGATAATCAGCAATTTGAAATACCAGAAGACTATACTCTTTTTGAAAAATAAAAAAATAAGACTTAAATTCTTAATTTGACATTCCTCTTATTAACTTTGCAGTTCTATTTTTTAAGGGTTTGCTTCCCTGCTGTTTATTTATCGATTAAAATCCTATTGAAATGAAAGAGTTTAAAAGATATATGGTAACTTCTGCCCTGCCTTATGCAAACGGACCGGTTCATATCGGACATTTGGCAGGAGTTTATATTCCTTCGGACATTTATGTTCGCTATCTGCGCCTAAAAGGCAAAGATGTACTGTGGGTTTGCGGCTCAGACGAACACGGTGTGCCCATTACCCTAAAAGCCAAAAAAGAAGGAAAACATCCACAGGAGATTGTAGATAAATACCACGAAATCATTAAAAAATCTTTTAAAGACTTAGGTATTTCTTTTGATATTTATCACCGTACCAGTGCAAAAATTCATCACGAAACGGCTGCCGGAATATTTAAAACCATTCATGATAAAAATGGTTTCATCGAAAAAACAACCGAGCAATATTACGATCCGGAAGCCAGACAATTTTTGGCAGACCGCTACATTACCGGAACCTGTCCGCATTGCGGATACGAAAAAGCCTATGGCGACCAGTGTGAAAAGTGTGGAACTTCGTTAAGCGCAACTGAACTGATTAACCCGAAATCAACAATCAGCGGAGCTAAACCGGAACTAAAACCAACAAAACACTGGTTTTTACCTTTGGATACTTATGAGCCTTTTCTTAAAAAGTGGATTTTGGAAGAACACAAAGAATGGAAACCTAATGTTTACGGGCAATGTAAATCGTGGATTGACCAAGGGCTGCAACCGCGTGCCGTAAGCCGTGATTTGGATTGGGGAGTACCTGTACCCGTTGAAAATGCCGAAGGTAAAGTGTTGTATGTTTGGTTTGATGCACCCATTGGTTATATTTCGGCAACCAAAGCATTAACTCCCGACTGGGAAAAATACTGGAAAGATAAAGATACCAAACTGGTACATTTTATCGGAAAAGACAATATTGTTTTCCATTGCATTATTTTTCCAAGTATGCTAAAAGCCGAAGGCAGCTACATTTTACCCGATAATGTGCCGGCTAACGAGTTTTTAAATCTTGAAGGCGATAAAATCTCCACCTCGCGCAACTGGGCAGTTTGGCTGCACGAATATTTGGAAGAATTTCCCGGAAAACAGGATGTATTGCGCTATGTATTAACGGCTAATGCACCTGAAACAAAAGATAATGATTTTACATGGAAAGATTTTCAGGCACGCAATAACAATGAGCTGGTAGCTATTTTAGGCAATTTTGTAAACCGTGCCATTGTACTCACAGGCAAATATTTTGATGGTTTGGTTCCTGAACGTATTAATCCTGATGAAGCAGATACGGCAGTATTAAACGAAATCTCCGAAATCAGACAAAAAGTAGAACATTCCATTGAAAATTTCCGTTTTCGTGAAGCTATGAAAGAAGCCATGAATCTTGCACGCCTTGGAAATAAATATCTGGCAGAAACCGAGCCGTGGAAATTAATCAAAACTGATGAAGACAAGGTGAAAACCATTCTGAATATTGCTTTACAAATCAGTGCTTCACTATCCATTGTTTTAGAGCCGTTTTTACCGTTTACGGCTGAAAAAATCCGAAAAATACTGGCTATTGATAAAATTGTCTGGGATGATTTAGGCAATCATGACTTACTGAAAGCCGGACATAAAATTGGCAAAGCAGAGCTTCTGTTTGCAAAAATCGAGGACAAAGAAATTGAATATCAGGTAAATAAACTACTTGCTACCAAAGAGCAAAACAAGGAAGAAAGCCACGAGCCGGTTAAAGACGAAATCAGCTATGATGATTTTATGAAAATGGATATTCGCAGCGGAGTGATTCTGGAAGCGGAAAAAGTGCCCAAAACCAAAAAGCTTTTAAAGCTGAAAGTAGATACTGGTGTTGATCAGCGTACAATAGTTTCAGGTATTGCCGAATATTTTAAGCCCGAGGAAATTATCGGTAAGCAAGTAAGTCTTTTGCTAAATCTGGCACCACGTAAAATTCGCGGTATTCAATCTCAAGGAATGATTTTAATGGCAGAGGACAAAAACGGAAAACTGTATTTTGTAGCACCACAAGAAAACATTAAGCCCGGAGCTTTAATAAAATAGACTTTTTAGCACTGAGTGGGTGAATTAAAAACATCCACTCGTTTCCTTCTCACATACAGCACCTTATATT
>JALWNR010000367.1 GCA_027083715.1 Bacteroidales bacterium | reverse complement strand
GTATTAATGAAGATGTTGTTGTGCAACAAATTTATATATTAATTGCTAAAATATTAAATTTAATTGCAAAGAAATATTAACAAAACATTTTATGTGTTGAAGATAAGTAAATTACGTGCAAAAAGCAAGGGGTTTAAAATTTTTTAATAAATAAAGAACCGATTACTATTGTAATTCCGAATAGAACTACCAATATGCCTGTTATTCTGTTTATCCAGAACATTTTACGCAGGTTGATCTTATTCTTGAAGATATTTACCAAAAATGTCAGAGTGGTCCACCATGCCGTTGCACCAATAAATATTCCGATAATGGTGAGTATAATTTCTTTATTTTCTTGTGCTTCATTTAGTCCAAGACCGGCAAAAGCAGCTCCAAAAACAATAATTACAATGGGGTTGGTTAGTGTAATTAAAAATCCGGATATTGCATCGCTAAAATAACTTCTTTTTTGTGGCTTTTGGTTTCTGAAACTTTTGATAGGATTAATCATGTATATTCTGATTCCAAGAATGAGTACAATAATTCCTCCAATTAAACGAATAATCAGTTTATTTACTTCCATGAAATTTCCTATGGCACTTATGCTGAAACCTGCAATAATTGCAAACATAATATCTGCTAATGCTGATGAAATGCCTGTTACTAAACCTGAGAACATGTCTCTGTTTATAGTGCGCTGAATACACAGTAAACCGATTGGTCCTACGGGTGCTGTTACTATTATGCCTACAATTATTCCTTTTACTATATATTCAACCACTGATATTGTTTTATTAATCGGGTTTAAAAAAATTACAATGCAAATATAAAGAAATATTGATATAGCAATAATTTTATAAGCTAATCCCTTTAAAATTTAAAATTCAAAGACTGTTTCATTATTGCAGGAATTTTCATCAGTCTGCCGGCGAATGAGTAATGCTAAAGTTTGGATTTTGGAAGTTACCATAAAGTCAAAGCCCGATACATGAGCATGTCGGGCTTCGTTTACTTTATTGTTTACAATGATAATGAGCTATTTTTTATCTTTTGGAGTAGAATCTTCTTCTTTATTACTTTCTTTATTTACTGTATCCTCAGTCTCATCTTTCTTTTCCTCATCCTCTTTCTCTTCTTCATCTTCTTTGAGGTCAATTAAATTCAATTCAACTAATTGATTGTACCAATTTATTACTTTTTTTATGTCCGAAACATATACTCGGTCACGGTCATAGTCGGGCAATACCTCGGCAAAAAGATTTTTTAGTTCGTCAGCACTTGATTTATGACTAATTGTTTTTTTACCGTTTTCTTTTTCAAATATTTTTTTGAAAACATCTTTTAAACTTACCTCTCCCGTTTCTGTATAAATGGCAATGTCTTCAAGGGTAGAAATTTTTGAGGTTGCAAAAGCTTGCATCCGTTTTTTGTCAGTTAATGATTCTACCACAAAACCGTTTTTTGTTTGTTTAATCAATTTGTATAAGCCACTGTATCCACCAATTGATAAAATACCTTTTAAATCCATTTTTATTTTTTATTAAATTAATTTCATTATTTTGAAAGCCCAAAAATATAAAAAACATTCTAAAGCAGATGTTTTTACTGTTAAATAATATGGTTGATTAGTATATGTGTCTTATAATCAATGTGTTGAATTTGTTGGTTTTTTTACTCTTTGTTTTTATTAATACATTTAGAATACAAGCTCGAAGGTAATTATTGCGGTTAATAATTCATAAATTTATGTGTAACTAATGAATATGCTGATTACTCATTTGGTTTCGTGAGGTTGTTGTCGCTAAATTGTCAGGGCTCCAATTGTATGAAAAGAGTGAAATATTTTTACTCTAACTTATTGTTTATTCAATTGTTTTTTGTAAACAATTGAGTTAGATAAGCTTATAGCTTGCGTTCTTTTTTTATTAATTCATAAGCATGTAACAGGTTTTGGAAATTTTCAGCTGCTTCTTTTCGGTATTCTTCTCCAAGATGTTCTACTTTATCAGGATGATGAATTTTTGATAGTCTTCTGAAAGATGCTTTAATCTCTTCCGTGCCCGAATTTTTGTCTATTTGTAATAGTAAATAAGCCGATTGTAAATCGGAATTATAAATAGCTAAAATGGATTGATAATCTTTTTTCTCCAGATTTAGCATTTGAGCTATTTCAATAAAACTGTTTTGCAGTTCTTTATAATCGGCTTTGTTTTTTTGTGAATTTACTAAAAAACGGAACATTTGCAGGCGTACAGAATAATTCATGTTTTTATAAAATTGAGCAAAAGTTTCAGGCTTAATACTTTTTTTTGAGATTAACTCATTAATCAATAAACTAATATCACTAAAAGCCGATTTGTTAATTCTTTCTTTAAGAAATTGTTCAATTTTTTTGCTTTCGTAGCTGATGTTTAGCTTGCTTTTTTTTAGAAATTCACTAAACACAAGTGATATGCCTACAAATTGTTTTTGTTTATCACTGATAAAATTTTTGTTATTTTTTATCAAGCTGATTATTGAAGACGCTGCTATTACAGCAATACCTCCCAATATTCCAAAAATTGTCCAACCGGTTGATCTAATATTTTTTAAATTATTATTGTCCATTCTGAGATTTTTTTATGCTAATTTAACGAAATGTTTAAGTATTAATTGCTTTTTTACTCTCTTGTAATAAAACTTTATGTATTTTTAATACTTGTGGAAGTAAAACTTTTTCATTATTAATAATATTTAAATCACATCTTTTTATCAATTCTTCATCAGATAATTGTTTGTTTATTTTATTTAACACAGTTTCTTTATCTGTTTTATCACGTTTTATAACTCTTTCAATTCTTAATTTTATGGGAGCAGTTACAACAATATTTTTGTCCATAAACTTGAAAGCTCCACTTTCAAATAAAATAGCAGCTTCTTTTATAATGTAAGCAACTTGTTTATGTTCTTCGAGCCATTTATCAAAATGTTTTTTAACTAATGGGTGTATAATAGAATTAACTTTATGTAATGCATTTTTGTCATTAAAAATGATATTTGCCAGATAATTTTTATTTATATAGCCGGATTCAAGATAGACATCATTGCCAAAGTTCAAGATCATTAGTTTACGTACATCATCACGTAAATACAATTTTTTTGCTTCCAAATCTGAATTATAGATCGGTATGCCTAAGGCAGAAAAAATCTTTGCTACATATGATTTTCCCGAGCCAATTCCACCAGTTAAACCTACTTTAATCATTTTCTTCTAATAAATAATCTACTGCAATAGGATAATATCTTACAAAATTTACGTTTTGCGGATATTTACTTAATACTACTTTTACTTGTTCTGGATTGTTTTTTGTATCGTTGTAATCGACAATAAATCTGAATTGTTGCGGAAAAATCTGTCTGTATTGACTAAAAACAACATTACAAACTACTTTTGCTTCTGCCGGAAACAGTTTTAATGTGTAATTGGGAGGTAGGTTTTCAACCTGAATAGGAAGTGTATAACTAATTTCGGCAAATTCTTCAACAGGAATAATGCATTTTATCTGTGCAGTTGAAAAAGCTACCCCTTTTAGCGATTTTAGAGGAAGTTCAATAGATAGTGAATCGTGCAAATCTTTTAATACTTTGCGTTCTGTATATACCCTGTTAACCGTATCCAATACTGATTTTACTCCACGAATATAAATACTGTCAGGAATAATTTTTACCGAATCTTTTAACATATATTGCTGCCTGAAATTAAGCGAAATATTTTTAATAACCGGTACTTTCTTTTTTATTACTTCATCTAAAACAAAAATAATAGAATCAGGTTTAATACTCTTAATGTTTGTTGCTCCATCTAGCTGGGCTGCTATTTCATTTTGTATTGTGCTGGATAATAAATAAAAACGTTTGTTGTCATTTTCCGAAACAGTATATATGCTGTGTAGTTTTAAATTAATAACCGCCGCTTTAATGGGGGTAGAATTATATTTTAAAAAAGAATAACCGTTTGCTTCAACTTTTACTTTAAGGCGATCTATAAAGTCTCCGGCAACCAATTTGTTTTCAGGAAAATTGATAAATTTTACGGGTACATTTATGGTAGCAACATACTCTTTATTTAGTGCATTAAAAAACCAAAAAACTGTTGATACCAATAGGAAAAAAAGAAAAGTAAAAGTATTAGGATCAAATTTAAATCCTTTTAAT
>JALWNR010000366.1 GCA_027083715.1 Bacteroidales bacterium | reverse complement strand
GTTATGCCTTTGGCTGACCAAACTATTTATATTTATCCGGTTTGTCTGTTTGATATGCCGGATTTTTTATGCAAAGATTTTTGCCTTATTATTGAGTACTGCTTTTGCTGAAGTATTTGCATAGCAGTATTTACACATAAAACTGCAGGTATTGTACATGCCAACATCTTTACTGTAAATGCAGCCGCAATATTTCCGCTGCCCTTTGTCTTTGAGTTTAGATGCGCCTTGTGCCGGACGGATGAAATTCATCAAGCTTTTGTCATTATAAAACAAACGGGTAATCAGCTCATCGTCAATACATTTATTATGACTAATCCCCAGAGTGGATAATTCAATACTTTGTGCACAGCTACTAATAGCCAGCTTGTATTTTTTTAGTTTCCCAACAAGTTTTTCAGCAAAGATATATTTCTCACTGTCAGATAATTCCCGATAATCAATTCCATTACGCATTAAATTGTTTTGTACTTTTCTGTAACTGAAATCAGCAAAAGAAAACACCAATTTTTCGGTATATAAATGAATTTGCTTTGCAATATTTTCTATTCGCAGAATTATTTCGTCAAAACTGCTGTTTTTTATTAATAAAATAGGATCAAAACGCCAGACTACTTTTTCTTTGCCAATTTTTTCCGCTAAACGAATAAAAACATCAATACGTTTTTGTAAAGGTGGAACAAAAGGTTCAAGTTTTTGTTTTTCGTAATCATTTAAAGTAAATTGAAAATAGTAATTAATGCCTTTTTCATCCAACTCATCTAAAAACGGAATGAGTGCTTGTGGAAATTTTGTCCAAAAAACAATTAAACGGCTGTTTTTAAACGATATTAGTTCTTTTTTCCCGTTAAACGGATTACTTTTGTACAGATATCCTTGTCTGATTTTTTGCATAAATTCTTTGGCAAAAAAAGCAGGAATATCTGTTGCTCTGCTTGCAGAAATAATTAAAGGTGCTGTGGCTAAGGCTTCTTTATTGTTAATCCGTATATTTGTTTTTTCCCAAATCATAAAATCTCGTAAAGGATAAAAATAATAAAATTAGATTGTTTTTGTTGACTTGGTGTATTTTTTGATGCTTAAAATTTATTTAAAAAGCAACTTTTAGCGAAAAACTTAAATATAAACATGTGAAAGTAAAAAAACTCATCGGTAAAAAGTGTTATTTATCTCCAATTAATATTGAAGATTACGATCAGTATTATCAATGGCTAAATCAGTCGGAAACAACTATTTATTTATCAATTTTTCATGAAATTATAGCCCGGCATCATGAAAAAGATCTTTTAGATAAGCTCATTCGTACTGAAAACGGCAATTATATGATGGCAATTGTAGAAATGAAAACCAATAAATTACTTGGAAACTGTGGTTTACTCAATGTTGATTTAATTAATCGAAATGCTGAATTTGGTATTTTTATTGGCGATGAACAACATCGTGGTAAAGGAATAGGTGAAGAAGCCACACGCTTAATACTGGATTTTGGTTTTAATGCCATAAATCTGCATCATATTTGGCTGAGAGTTTTTACTTTTAATAAAAATGCCATTGGATTATACAAAAAAATTGGTTTTAAGGTAATTGGAACCAAACGTGAATCGCGTATTATTGGTAATCAAAAAGTAGATGAGCTTTTAATGGATATTTTGCCGCATGAATTTGAAAGTCTGTATATTCAACCACTTTTTGAGCGGGTTAAAAAACGTTTTAAATAAGCGTTTCGTATTTTAGTATATCCGTTTTTTCTATCTTCCAACATAAATTAAACATTATGGACACATATGGTTTTTGGTCGGTTTTACCACCGCTTTTGGCTATTGTATTGGCATTGCGCACTAAGCAGGTATATATTGCGCTGGTTTTTGGTATCTGGTTGGGTTGGTTAATTATCAGCGATTGGAATATTCTGGACGGAACCATTGCTACGATCGAAGCATTTGTGGATGTTTTTAAATCGGCAGGCAATACGCGTACTATTATGTTTAGTGCACTGGTTGGTGCTTTGCTGATTTTTATTCAATATTCTGGCGGTGTGGAAGGATTTATGCACAAACTTAACCGGCTTTTAGACCGCATGGAACAAAAACAAGCGGGCAAAAGCCGTGTAACCGTTCAGCTGCTTGCTTTTGCTACGGGTATTTTGCTTTTTGTAGAAACTAGTATTAGTGCATTAACGGTTGGCTCACTTTATCGTCCGGTTTTTGACAAACTAAAAATCCCTCGCGAAAAACTGGCTTATATTGCCGATTCCAGCTCTGCGCCAACTTCCATTCTCATTCCGTTTAATGCATGGGGGGCTTTTATTATGGGTTTACTGCTTACACAAGGTATTGAGCACCCTTTTTCGGCAATGTTTTCGGCTTTAATATATAATTTTTATCCGCTATTAACTCTACTACTGGTTTTTATTATCATTGTCAGTAAAAAAGATTTCGGGGCAATGCGCAAAGCAGAAAAGCGTACTGCCGAAACAGGAAAATTAATGAATGATGATGCACAACCTTTAGTGTCGGACAGTATTACCGGAATGCCTGCTAAAGAAGGAGTAAAAGCCAGGGCATTTAATATGATTGTACCCTTGCTGGTAATGGTAGGAATGATGCCGGTAACACTGGCATATACAGGCTGGTCAAGTGTTGAAAATGCAAAATCATTCGGAAATCATATTTTTAAAGCGATCGGGCAAGGTTCCGGCTCATCGGCTGTATTGTATTCTGTTTTAACCTCACTTTTTGTGGCAATGGTGATGTATCGCCTGCAAAAAATTATGCATATACGTAAAATGGTGGAACTTACGCTAAAAGGTATCAGCGATTTAATGCCTTTGGCATTACTGATGATGCTTGCTTTTGCCATTAGCGCCGTATGTAATAAACTAGGGACGGGCATTTTTGTTGCTGAGTGGTCAAAACAATGGCTTTCGCCTGAATATCTGCCTGCCGTAATATTCCTGATTAGCTCATTTATTGCTTTTTCAACAGGTACTTCGTGGGGCACTTTTGCCATTATGCTACCCATAGCCATACCGATGGCTACGGCGCATGACGCTAATATACATCTTGCCATTGCAGCAGCTATTGGCGGCGGAGTTTTTGGCGATCACTGTTCACCCATTTCCGATACCACCATTATTTCATCAATGGCTTCGGCATCCGATCATATTGATCATGTAAAAACGCAATTGCCTTATGCTCTTTTAACCGGAGGTATTACTACTGTGATGTACTTGGTGTTGGGATTTGTGATGCATGGGTAGCTATTATTATACGGTCGCTCCTTTTTTGTCATTTTTTTACTTTTCCAATAACCATTCAAATACATTTTTATGAGTTATTCCCTCTTTGTTTTGTGTAAATGATTCATACTAAACCGCTATCAAGATACTGAATATAAAAAGTTTACTCACAAATAAGTTTATATTAATTTGTGTTCGTGAAGGCTTCGCCGTTCTTTTACCTCTGTTTGCTTTTAAAAAAATATTCCGTAGCTACGGCTATGCAAGATTTTTTTGAAAGCAAACAAAACTAAAATAATTCATTTTCTAAATCACCATCTCGACAGCGGTTTAGTATCAGTTGTGAGCAAAAATTTTGGATAATTGTCTTTTATTTTTTCTAATGGTGCAAATTCTCTTTTTCGAGTTTCGGTATTAGTTATTTCCCAAGCAACCTGATAATACTCAATCTCTAAACCGCTATCAAGATATTCTTTTCTTCTAATCAATTTTTTCAAAAATCATCAAAACTTGCAAAAAATGAAAATTTTGATGATTTATTGAATGCATCGTTCTTTTTTTAAGTGCCGCACAACGGTTTGGGCTATGCGTAGTGCGGGATTTTTGAAACGATTATTTTTTAATTTACTACACACCTTATTTGTTTCTATAATTCACATATTTAATACTTTACCCGCATTACGTATAGCCTTTATTAGGCACAGTAGTTAAATCTAATTCCGTTTTATATTCTACACTGGGTTCTCCTAATAAGTGCATTTCCAGTTGTTGCGGTTTTCTAAATCCTTGTAATTTATTTCTATAATTATTGAAAATATTTTCATTTTCTATCTCTAACTTTCTACATTTACTTATTTCCAGATATTCTTCCTCAATATCTATCCCTAAAAATTTTCTTTCAAGTAAGTTTGTAGCAATTCCGGTTGTGCTACTACCGGTAAAT
>JALWNR010000365.1 GCA_027083715.1 Bacteroidales bacterium | reverse complement strand
ATATTGAACTTGAAGAACAATCTCAAAAATATCGAGATATTTTTAATGTTCCTAATGATTGCATTTTTATTCATGATATTAACACAGGAATTGTTCTTGATGTTAATGCATCTATTTATTCCATGTTTGGGTATAGGCGCGAAGAAGTCATTGGAAATGTAATTGGGAATTTAAGTGCCGGATTTGCGCCTTATGATATACAAACTGCTTTAAAGTATATTGAAACTGCAATAAAAAAAGGGAACCATACTTTTGAATGGTTATCAAAACATAAAAACGGCAATTTGTTTTGGGTTGAGGTAAATCTGAAATTAGGGAAAATTGGCGGAGTTGAACGTGTTTTGGCAACGGTTAAAGATATTGGCGAAAGAAAAAGACAAGAAGAAAAACTTAAAGAAAGCGAAGAGAGTTTTAGAGCAATTTTTAATAATTCACCGGATATTATTCTTTTGGCTGTTGCTGATAATCCTAAAATCATTAATGCAAATAATACATTTAGTAAGATTTTAGGCTATTCAGTTGATGAAATTATACAAAAATCAACCGCTGAACTTAATTTATGGGTAGATACAAAAGAGCAAGAAGCCTTAATGTCACAAGTGTTGAAATATGGGTTTATTGATAATTTTGAAGCAAAACTGAGAAAAAAATCAGGAGATATTATTCATGTGCTAATTTCTATCAGAGATATTTATCTTAAAGGAGAAAAGCATTTTTTGAGTATTATTAGAGATATAACAGAGAGTTTAAGAGTAGAACAAGCACTAGTTGAAAGTGAACAAAAATTTAAAGAATTAGCTGATTTGAGTCCTACGGGAATTTTTATTTATCAGAACAATAACTTTGTTTATGTAAATAAAGCTACTTGCGAAATTACCGGATATAGTGAGAAAGAATTATTGGCTATGAAGTTTTGGGATGTCGTTCATGAAGATATGAGAGACACTATTCGTGAGCGAGGACATAAAAGAATGAGAAAAGAAGATGTTATAAACAGGTATGAGATAAAATTAAGGGCAAAAAATGGAGCGATAAAATGGATTGATTTTTCGGCAAGCTTTATTATCTATCAAGGAAAACCCTCTGGAATAGGAAATATATTTGATATTACCGATAGGAAAAATGCACAAATACAATTATTAGAGGCAAAGAAAAAAGCAGAGGAAAGTGATCGCTTGAAATCGGCATTTTTGGCAAATATGTCGCATGAAATAAGAACACCGATGAATGGAATTGTGGGTTTTTCTGAACTTTTGGCGGTTGGTGATTTGCCCAATGAACAAAAACATAAATACATACAAATTATCAGGCAAAGCAGTGATCAGCTTTTGCACATTATCAATGATATTTTAGATATTTCTAAAATAGAAGTAGGTGAAGTTAAAATTGCAAAAAGTGAGTTTAATATTAGTCATCTTCTTTTGGAATTGAAATCTTTGTTTTCTACTCAAATTAAGCAAAGCGGGCAAGAGAACATAGAATTAATTCTTGAATACATATTGCCCGAAGATAAACAAGTATTATTCTCAGATAGATTTCGGCTTCATCAGATCATTAGTAATTTAATAAATAATGCGTTAAAATTTACAGAAAAAGGTTTTGTTGCTTTTGGTGCATATTACCTTAAAGCCTATGAAGTAAATTATGATTATCCATGTGAACCAATAGAATATGACCGGATTTTGTTTTTTGTTAAAGATTCAGGCTCAGGAATTCCTGATGAAATGCAGAATATTATTTTTGATCGTTTTCGGCAATCCGATACTTCAACAACAAAAAAGCATCGTGGAACCGGTTTAGGTTTATCAATAGCAAGAGGATTGATACAAATATTGGGTGGCAATATATGGTTGATTTCTAAAGAAGGGGAAGGCTCTGTTTTTTACTTTACCATTCCTTACAAAAAAATATGATAATCTTGAAATTAATATAATGTTTTTAAATAGATTAAAAATACCCGTTGAGTTTAAGAAAGCAATATTTGTTTTTGATAAGGAGGGTATATTGTTTTTTTTGAGCGGCTTTGAACATTTATTTGCTAAAAAAACAGCAAGTTTAATGTATAAAAGCTATCTTGCTATTTTTGCCCCTGATTTTCGAGAAATTATTGATGAAAAGCTAAAAGAGTTCATAGTAAATAAGAGCAAAAACACGGTGCGAATGCCAGTTAAGTTAAATATAGATACAAAAATTAAGCATATTCTTACTTTAAATATTTTATTTGATAAAACAGATAAGCATATTGGATATATTGGCGAATTGGAACTTGATAAGGATGAGAAAAAAATTTGTTTGGAAAAAGCAGAAAGCAGCTATAAAAAGTTTTTGGATAATATACCAATAGGAATATATAGAACCACAGTTGCCGGAAAACTTATTTTTGCCAATAAACAATTGTTGAAAATTTTTAATTATACAAGTAGGTCTGATATAAAGAATGTTGCAGATACATTTATTGATAAAAATTACAGAAAACAAAAATTAAAGCAATGGATAGAACAGGAAGAATATTCGGATGAGTTTGAAATTAAAACATCTGATGGTAGAGTGGTTTATGTTCGTGATGCCGGACATCTGGTTAAAGAAAACGGCAAACCAATGTACTTTGATGGTGCACTTGAAGATATTACAGAAAAAAAAATATTGGAAAAGAAACTGAATGAATTGAACACTTCAAAAAATAAATTCTTTTCAATTTTATCGCATGATTTAAAAGGTGCTTTTGGTCAATTTATAGGTGCAACTGACTTGATTTTAGACGAAATTAATAATTTTGATAAAGGACAAATTGAAAATATTGTAAAATTGCTTAATGAACAAGCCGAGCGAAGTTATAAGTTATTAGAAAATCTTCTTGATTGGTCTAAAAGCCAAGAAGGTATTCTTAAATTTCAACCGGAACCTATTGATTTGTATGTTTTAATCAATGAGATCATTGAGTATTACAGTCAGGCTGCGAAAAAGAAATTTATTAATCTTTTTTCAAATCTTGAAGGGCATTTAATTGCGTATGCCGATAAATATATGCTATCAACCGTTTTAAGAAACTTGGTATCTAATGCCATAAAATTTACCGTCGAAGGAGGAACTGTGGTTGTCAATGCCCGCGAAATTGTTGATATTGAAGGTTTTGGAAATAAAATCCTTGAAGTTTCGGTTGAAGATACGGGCATAGGTATTGAAAAAGAACGTATTGAGCAAATATTTAATATGGAAGGCAATTATTCGACAAAAGGAACAGGAGGTGAGCTTGGTACCGGTTTGGGCTTAATTTTATGCAAAGAATTTATTGAAAAACATGGAGGGAAAATTTGGGTTGAAAGTGAATTAGGAAAAGGAAGTATTTTCAAATTTATAATTCCATAAGGTTGCATTTAGAGAGGATAGAATATATTTACCTTATTGGTGAATGATTGAGCAATTGAATGTGAGAATAGGATTCCGGAGTATTGGATAATTGATATTAACCAATTTGTCGGATATCTGACCTACGACTAATAATTGGTAGCCGATAATTATCAGCCAAAAATCGGACAAACTTTAACAATTTAACGATGAAAGAGTATTCAAGAGAAATATTTTCAGCACCCTTTGATTTGGTTACGCAAGGACAAATTCAGTTTGGATGTTTTGATGATTCTATTAAAAACTTGAATTTTATGGATGCCAAACGCCCTTTTGGTTTCCCAACTCCTAAAATTTTTAAATATATGCGCCTCAAAGAATGGCAGGCATTGCAATTGGGTAATGAAAACTATTTTATTTTAATAGCTCTTTATAATGCTAAAGCATTATCTGTAAACCAGTTTATTCTTTATGATAAGATAAAAAATAAATTGTATAAATATGAAAAGCAAACACCTTTTTGGCATACTAAAATAGCACATAACATGCAAAAAGGTTTATCAAGATACGAAGATAAAAATTTTAGAATTGAAATACTAAGCGATCTTAAAGATAAAAGTATTAAAGTAAAAGTAAATATCAGGAATTATAAAAATCTTCCAAATATTGCTGCAGAGTTCAATGTAAAATATAATAATAAGAGCTATTCTCCATTGGTAGTAAGTATTCCTTTTGGAAAAAACAAAGGCATGTATTCGTATAAAAATATTGAGAGAATGGAGGGAGCTGTATATTTAAATGATTTTGAAATCAGCTTTAAAAATGAAAATTCTTTTTGCATTGTTGATGATCATAAAGGGTATT
>JALWNR010000364.1:3019-4210 GCA_027083715.1 Bacteroidales bacterium | reverse complement strand
TCTTTGATAAGTTTTTCATATTAAAAACACTATCATTCAACACTTTATAAGAAACATGGCTTTCATAAGCCTTTTGATAATTATTGTTTTTTGCATAAATATCCGATAACTGCTTATAAATAATTATTTTTAGATTTAAAAAATTATGCTGCTTAGCAACTTCCATACTTTGTAATGTATAATTCAATGCTTCTGAATATTGATGTTTTTTTAAACTAATTGCTCCAATATTTAGTAAAGCACCACTGTATCCATAATAATAATCAATATTTTTAGCCAAAACCAGCGCTTTTTTATAGTAATCATAAGATTTTAAATAATCGCCTTTTGCAAAATATACTTCACCAATATTTAAATAGGAATTTGCAATACCTAATGATAAATGGTTTGACTCATAAACTTTCAGTGCTTTTAATTGAAATCTTAAAGCACTATCATAATCTCCTGATTTATAATACAATAATCCAAGATTCGTTAAATTACTGCCTATTCCGTTCCGGTAATTAATTTCTCTGTTCATTTTCAATGAAAGACGGGTATATTCAAAAGCTTTATCCAATTTATCCTGCTCTTTATATAAAATTCCAATATTCCCAAGTACCTTAGCGATAGCAAGCTTATCTCCTATATTTTCAGATATCTTTAAAGAATGCATATAGTGTTTTAAAGCGATAGAATAATTTCCTCTTACTTTATAATAAATACCAATAATCCGAAAGCTCTCTGCAAGCCCTTTATCAAAATTCAGACTATCAGCTAACTTTTCTGCTCTCTTGGCATAAGCTAATGACTTTTCACCATCAATATAATATAATTTGTAGGCAATATTGTTTAATAAATTTATTTTAAAAGTATCATTCTGAGGATGGTTTACCAATAGTTCTTGCAAACTATCAATACTTTTATTTTGTCCATTGATTGTATAAGCCCCCAAAATAACAGTAACAATAACCAATAAAATAGTACGTTTCATACTGTAAGGCAGTTTTGTTATGAAGATATAATTATTTCAGTATATTGGTAAAATTATAAAAAAGATCCTTAAAAAAAATTTCAAATGAACAACATCGAATAGGCAGTCGGCATATAAAACTCAATTTTTAACTATTCTTAACAAAATTACTTACAAATGTATTAAAAACTTAATATCTGGAAAATAAATAAATTGTTTTACCTTAAATCCGTAGGTAT
>JALWNR010000364.1:0-3009 GCA_027083715.1 Bacteroidales bacterium | reverse complement strand
TATATGACATAAAACATATCACAACCCCATACGAAATAATTTAAAATGTAGTGCCTTGACGAAATCGCATTACGCTGTAAATCAATATTTTAATTTTGAAAATGTGCGAAGTCAGGAAAAACTTAATATCTGGAAAATAAATAAATTGTTTTACCTTAAATCCGTAGGTATGTTTGTAGCGAAAAGCCAAAGAGTGTGTCAGTATTGGCAAAGCGCAGAAAAAAGCAACGCAAGCGTAGCATTAGTTACGGTGAGTAGGTTTTTTCGAGCACTGCCAATAATGGCGGGCTATTTGGCTTTGCAGCAAAAGATACTTGCGGATTTAAGGTTTTATAAAACTAATATTTGTAATGAGTTAATTTGGGTAATATTTAAAATGAATTGTTTATTTTTGCAAAAACAAAGTATAATAATTTTAAAAAAGCAAAATTATGGTAGTTGAAATAACAGATGCAAATTTTGAAGAAATTGTATTAAAATCGGATGTACCGGTAATTATAGACTTTTGGGCAATATGGTGTGGTCCCTGCCGCATGATTCATCCTATTATTGAAGAAATGTCCAAAGAATATGAAGGAAAAGCCTTGATGGTTAAAATGGATGTAGATGCTCATCCGGCAACACCGGCTAAATATGGAATTAGAAACATACCCACACTATTATTTTTTAAAAACGGAGAAGTAGCAGACAAACAAGTAGGGGTTGTTCCTAAGAAAAAGTTGGTTGAAAAATTAGAAGCACTTTTGTAATTCCGTAAAAGCGGGTTGTAAAGCTTACAATCCGTTTTTTATCATTATAATAATATATAAATAATGGACGAATTTGAATTTATCCTGTATGTTGCGGATCAAATTAAAAGTAAAAATTTTTATGAACAGGTTTTACAAATTAAAGCTGTTCTTGATGTCCCGGGTATGACAGAATTTAAACTTTCAGAACACATAAAACTGGGACTTATGCCTGAAAAAAGTATTGCAAAAATATTAAAAGAAAAGACAGAACATCCGGCAAAAGGAAATGGGATTCCTCGTTGCGAATTATATTTTAAAGTACCTAATCCTGAGAAATATATAAAACGAGGTCTTGAAGCCGGAGCTAAAGAAGTGAGCAAACTACAGGAGCGAAATTGGGGAGACAATGTAGGATACTTATCAGATCCCGACGGACATATTATTGCTTTTGCAGAAATTCGATAAATACATTTATGAAAAACACCCTAGATATACAGAATTTTCAAGAACTTGATCATTTAGAGTTTCTTGCCAAGCAAGTTGTTGAGGGGTTTATTACCGGTTTGCACAAAAGCCCGTTTCATGGTTTCTCTGTAGAATTTGCCGAACACCGTTTATATAACAAAGGTGAACCAACAAGACATATCGATTGGAAACTTTTTGCACGAACAGATCGTCTTTTTGTTAAACGCTACGAAGAAGAAACCAATTTACGCTGCCAAATTGTTATTGATACTTCATCATCGATGCTTTTTCCCTATGGAGAAAGTTATCCAAATAATAAACTATCGTATTCAATTATTATGGCATCGGCACTAATTTATCTTTTACGAAAACAACGTGATGCAATTGGTTTAAGTTTTTTCGCAAAGAATATAGAGCTGCATACCGATGCACGACTTTCAACAGTACACACAAAAAGGTTGTATTCCGAATTGCAAAATCTACTAAAAAAAGATACCCATTTACTAAAAAAAACAACTTCAGTAAGTGATGTTTTACACGATATTGCCGAATTAATCCATAAACGTTCATTAGTTATTATTTTTAGTGATATGATTAGCAATGAAGAGCCAGAAAAAGTACTTTCAGCATTACAACATTTACGCTACAACAAACATGAAGTGATTCTATTTCATGTAGTGGACAAAACTCATGAAATAGATTTTAAGTACTCAAATCGTCCTCACAAATTTATTGATTTAGAAAGTGGAGATAATATAAAATTGAATCCAAATGATATAAGAAACCTATATCAATCACGTTCAAAAAAATATTTTGAAGCATTTAAAACTGCTTGCGGACAATACAAAATTGATTTTGTAGAGGCAGACATCAAAGCTGACTTTAAAGATGTGCTTGCGTCCTACCTCATTAAAAGGAAAAGGCTTCATTAAACAGATCAGCTTCCGCTGTAATCCGTACATTTACTCACACAATTCACAATATGACTTAAACTATTGTGCTTTAACGAATAATATGTATTTTTTCCAACTCGTTTTGAAACCAAAACTCCCTTATCTTTTAAAATCCCCAAATGATGCGAAGTCGTGGACTGTTCAATCCCCAAGCGTTCATGAATTTCCGTAACTGTCATACTTTCATCATCTTCAAGAAAGCTTAAAATAGCTATTCGCATTGGGTGAGCAATTGCTCTAAGCATATTTGCTGCTGCTTCTAACTGTGGTGCACTAAGTTCTTTTAATTCCATTACATATACTTTATAAACAATAATTTTTATATGCAAATATATAGATATAAAATACAAAAAAAAATGACTTTAATCATAAAAAAAACTTTTCGAGAAAATTTCCCGAAAAGTTTACAAGTATTAAATAAACTTTAATTAATTGCTATTAAAAAAAACTGTCAAACTATTTAATCTTTAAGAGTATAGACAAATACTATCCTGCAACTTCAACCACTACCTCCTCACTTTGCCACAAACCGTGTTTGGTACAATATGCCATAGCAGTAAGTTTTAATTTCTTTTGAGGTACAATATAAAAATCTACTTCAACATTACCCGGCTGGTTACCCATTGCTCCCGCTGTAAAAGTAGCTTCAGCAAGGAAAGTTTCTCCATTCCACAATTGCACATAAGCAATATAATGATCAAAATCATCAGGATGAGCATACTCATCTCCCACTTTTACTTTTACTTTAAATTTTTCACCTTTTTGGGCTGATGACTCACAATGTACAAATGCAGAGTGTCTGTCGATATAATCTTTTTTTGCTTCTTTATCAATTTGCGAAATGTCTTGATACCTGTTAA
>JALWNR010000363.1 GCA_027083715.1 Bacteroidales bacterium | reverse complement strand
AGCTATGAGAGTCTATTTATACTGAGTCTAAATAAACTTCTCTTTGCAAACGATTGAAATCAGCTAAAATCAAGAAATAAATTTATATCGATATATTCACATAATTAAAATAAGAATAATAACTTTGCATTGGAAAAATAACATAAAAACTACATATATTAATCATGAGCGAAAAAATTGTTAAAGAACTGGATAGAGTAGTCATTAAATTTTCCGGCGATTCCGGTGACGGAATGCAGCTTACCGGAATGCAATTTTCTGACACCTCAGCTCTTATTGGTAATGATATTGCCACATTTCCGGATTATCCGGCAGAGATTAGAGCCCCGCAGGGAACTGTTGGGGGCGTTTCAGGTTTTCAATTGCACTTTGGGCATATGGAGGTTTATACTCCCGGCGATTACGCCGATGTTTTGGTTGCAATGAACCCGGCTGCTTTAAAAGCAAATATGAAATGGGTAAAAAGTGGAGGTACCATTATTGTGGATATCGACACATTTACACCTAAAAACTTAAAAAAAGCCGGTTGTATGGATGATCCTTTAAAGGATAAGAAGTTTGGTGATTTTCATATTATTGAAGCACCTATTTCTTCTTTAACCCTGGAAACTTTAAAAGACTCCGGTTTGGATAAGAAGAGCATTCTTCGAAGTAAAAATATGTTTGCTTTGGGCATTGTGTATTATTTATTCCACAGACCTTTGGATTATACCGAAAAATTCTTTGAAAAGAAATTTGCAAAAGTTCCGGAGATTGTTGAAGCAAATAAAAAAGTATTACGCGCAGGATATAATTTTGCCGATACTATAGAGGCACTTCCTTCGTACAGAGTGGAACCTGCGAAAATAGAAAAAGGTACTTACCGAAATATCAGTGGAAACATTGCTACTGCCTGGGGACTTTTAGCTGCCGCTGAAAAAGCAAATTTACAACTGTTTATCGGTTCATACCCAATTACTCCGGCAACGGATATATTACAAGAATTAGCCGCAAGAAAAGACCTTGGGGTTAAATCTTTTCAAGCAGAAGATGAAATTGCGGGTATTTGTACAGCAATCGGAGCAAGTTTCTCCGGCTCAATGGCTGTAACCACTACATCAGGTCCTGGTTTAGCATTAAAAAGCGAAGCAATTGGTTTAGCGGTGATTACTGAATTACCTCTGGTAATTGTTGATGTTCAGCGTGGCGGTCCTTCAACAGGTTTACCTACAAAAACTGAACAATCTGATTTATTACAGGCACTTTACGGCAGAAACGGTGAAAGTCCCTTACCGGTTATTGCGGCAAGTTCACCATCTGATTGCTTTAATTATGCTTTTGAAGCATCAAAAATTGCTTTGGAGCATATGACTCCGGTTATTCTATTAACAGATGGTTATATTGCAAATGGGTCTGAACCTTGGAAAATACCGTCAATGAAAGATATGCCGGAAATTCATCCCCCAATCGCTAAACCCAATGATGAAAATTATCAACCCTACAAGCGTGAGGCTGAAAATCTGGTTCGCCAATGGGCTGTTGCCGGAACCGAAGGTTTAGAGCATACAATCGGTGGTCTTGAAAAAATGGATATTACAGGTACAGTTTCTTATGTTCCTGAAAATCATGAAATCATGACTAATTTACGAGAAGGGAAGGTTGAAAAAATTGCGAATAATATTCCTGATTTACAAATACTTGGTGATGAGGATGCTGATGTATGTATGATAGGCTGGGGTGGAACCTACGGACACCTGGTTTCTACAATGAAAAGTCTTCAAGAAGAGGGTAAAAAAGTAGCACTTGTTCATTTTAACTATATTCGTCCTTTACCCAAAAATACAGAAGCTGTTTTAGCTAAATTTAAAAAGCGTATTGTTTGCGAACTTAATCTTGGACAGTTTGTAAAATATTTACGAATGAGTTTACCACAGTTTAAATATGAACAATACAATAAAGTTCAGGGATTACCATTTACGGTTTCAGAATTAAAAGAAGCTGTACTAAAAGTTATGGAGGAAAAATAATCATGATTGAAACAAAACCACTATATAAACCACAGGATTTTAAAAGTGATCAGGAAATCCGTTGGTGTGCAGGCTGTGGCGATATTGCCATAATCAATGCCGTTCAAAAAGCAATGGCTGAAATGGATATTAAAAAGGAAAATTATGCTGTTATTTCCGGTATCGGATGTTCATCTCGTTTTCCTTATTATATGAGTACTTACGGTTTTCATTCAATTCACGGTAGAGCCGGAGCAATTGCTTCGGGAGCAAAAACAGCCAACCGTAAATTAAGTGTTTGGCAAATTACCGGTGACGGTGATGCTCTTGCTATTGGAGGAAATCACTTTATTCACGAAGTACGTCGTAATGTGGATTTGAATGTTATTTTATTTAACAACCAAATCTACGGTTTAACTAAAGGTCAGTATTCACCAACTTCAAAATTCGGACAAGTTACCAAAACCTCTCCTTACGGAACAGTTGAACAACCTTTTCATCCGGGAGAACTAGTAATTGGTGCACAAGGAAAATTCTTTGCCCGTGGTTTAGATGCTAATGTAAAACTAAATATTGAGATATTTAAAGAGGCTGAAAATCACCGTGGAACATCTGTTGTTGAAGTATTGCAAAACTGTGTGATTTTTAATCACGGGGCATATGCATATTTAACCGACAGAGAGCATAAAGAAGACCGTCAGATTATTTTACGTCATGGTGAAAAAATGATTTTCGGTAAAGAAAAAAATAAAGGACTGGTACTGGACGGATTTAAACTGAAAGTAGTTACTATTGGTGAAGATGGCTATACCGAAGACGATATTTTAGTACACGATGCACATGAAAAGGATCCAAGCTTGCATTTAGCATTAATCAATATGCGTTACCCTGATTTTCCGGTAGCACTAGGTGTTATTCGCGCAGTATCAGAACATACTTATGATGAGCGTGTTGAAGCGCAAATTGAAGAGGTTAAAGCTAAGGCAAAAATCAAAAGTGTGGATGAATTATTAAGAAGCGGTAATACTTGGGAAGTAAAATAATTTTTGTTTTATAATTTTTTTAAAAAGGCAGTGGGTTATTTAATCTACTGCCTTTTGTATATTTTACCCGGCAAACTTCTAATCAAACCGGAAAACTCGAGATTTAATAATAGTGCAGAAACTTTACTCATGGGCATATTGGCTTTTACCGAAATAATATCAATGCTCAACTCCTCTTCGCCCAAAATATCCATAAGTATTTTTTCATCATTGTTGAGTTCTACAAATAATTGTTTTTGAACTGCTTGTTTCGGATTTTGTTGCCATCCCAAAATATATTCCAAATCGCTGACATTTTCCATCAATGCAGCACGATTGGTTTTTATCAGCCAATTACAACCTGACGAATATTTGTCATTTACTCTGCCCGGATAAGCAAACACATCCCTGTTGTATGAATTGGCAAGCTCGGCGGTAATCAATGAGCCTCCTTTTTTTGCCGATTCTATAACAATAGTTGCATCAGCCATTCCGGCTATGATACGGTTACGCCGCACAAAATTGGAAGGGTCTAGTTTTGAATTATTAGGAAATTCGGTAAGCAGTCCTCCACTTTCAATTATTTCCTTTGCAATTTTTTTATGAGCAGCAGGGTAAACAGTATGCAAACCATGCCCCAAAACTGCAATTGTTGGTAAATCATTTTTTAATGCTGCCTGATGGGCACAAACATCAACTCCGTAAGCCAACCCGCTAACAATTAAAGGTTTATGCCCCAGTGTCTTTAAATCTTTAATTAGTTCATTACAATTATCTTTTCCCTGGCGCGTAGCATTTCTTGTGCCAACGATACTTATTATTTTTTGTCGGTTTAATTTTTCTGTTCCTTTATAGTAAAGTACAACAGGTGCATCTTCGCAATGCTTTAACTTTTCAGGATAGTTATTATCAAGAAAAAAAAGTACTTCAATTTTATGTTTCTCCGTAAATACAATTTCTTTTTCTGCTTTTTTCAAGGCATCTGTTTTTGATATTTCATTAGCTAAAAACTCACCTATCCCTTGTACTTTTAGTAAATCCTTTTTCTTTGCCTTAAAAATATCTTCAATATTTCCAAAATGAGCAATCAGCCTTTTGGCATTTATATTTCCTATTCCTGAAATCATGCTTAAGGCTGTTTTATACAGTAATGTGTTGTTCATTAGTCTTATAAAATTAATTATTTAACTATGATTTATTATATTT
>JALWNR010000362.1 GCA_027083715.1 Bacteroidales bacterium | reverse complement strand
CTACCAACTGCTCTACCCCGCAATGTATCTTTTATAATGTTTAGAACTATGAGTTTTTGTTTTTGCGGTTGCAAAGGTAAATATTTTTATTTAACAATCAAATTTTTTAATTGTTTTTTTAATAGGGAAATATTCAAGTTTTTTTGCTATCATTTCATATACTTTCATTGGTTAGTAACAGTTTAATATATAAAATTTTAACTCTTAATTAGCAATAATAAAAATTTTGTAAAGAAGATAATAATCTTCTATTATTTAAACATATTCAAAAATCTTTTTTTGCGCATTACCCATTTTCTGTGTCTATCGCGCCGTTTAATTTTTTTTTCATGTTCTTTCATTCTTTTTTTTGCATCTGGAGGTTGCATGGTATAAATTTTCTTTTTCCAAAACTTTTGCAGTTTTTTTTTCCGAAGATACTCTTTTCTATAAGTTCTTGCAATTTTAAACCGCTGTATAATATTTAAAGTATCCTGATTGCTTTCTCGGAGCTTTATATCCTCCGGTGTAGTCCCGTATTTTTTATTAATCCTACCTAGAGTTCTTATATCATTTTCATTCAAATTCATACCTTCATATTCCGGATTTTTCATCATCAGGCTTTGGGTAATCGGATCAATACCCCCGTTACTTAATCCGTTTTTTCTATTATATTTCTGCTCTTTTTTGTATGATTTTTCCAGCTTTTTCTTTTCTCTTTTGCTCAAAGAATCAGGGTGTGCGTTTCGTAAACGAATTTCTTCTTCGCTAAGTTGATATTTTTTGGGTTCTTTTTTTGATTGCTCTTTATTTTTTTTAAACAATGATTTCTTTTTAGCAATATTTGTTGTACTATCGGCGTTCTGAGTATATGCAGCATTAGTATTATCCTGTGCAAAACAAAAATTTATATTAATGTTTAAAAGGATAAATACAGATAAAAACGCTAACTTTGTATTCATAACAATATTTAAATTATTTCATGTTAAAGTTAAAACTAATTTTTATATCTTTTATTTTATTGAGTATTTTTTCTCAGTGCGATAATCAATCGCCTATTCCCGAAGTTTATGTCAATTTTACTATACAGTTGGATGATCCGGTTTATGTGGGACTTAATCCTGTAGGAGCTTCTGTTTTTATTCCCGGAGTTGGGAATAAAGGTATTATTGTAACTCATGTTGATATTAGCAAATTTTTAGCTTATGATGCTACTTGCACTTATGATCCTTCTGATTCATGGGGAAGAGTAGTAATTGATGCAAGTGGAATTTCAGCTGTTGATACGGTTTGCGGTTCAACTTATTCGTTAATGCTCAACGGAATGGTAACTAAGGGACCTTCCGGTTTACCTTTAATTGAGTATGTTGCTGATTATAATGCAAATTTAAACAGTTTGCATATTCATAATTAATGAGAGAATGTGAGGATAAGAACAGGTATCTGACTGCCGGCAGATAAAGGAATTAAATGATGTAGTATGTTCTAATTCAACACAGAGAATAGTCTGGAAAGTTTCTAAATAAACATATTCCCTGACAGGGATTTTCAAAGCAGTTATATTACTAAAATATAAAGTCTTGATATTTCTCAAATTTAGCCCTGTCAGAGATTTCTGCTATGATTCATGGACTATTATTTCTGAGCTCAGTTCCATAGCCTTACGATAACTGGCACTTACACCGCAATATCTTTCTTCTGAAAGATTCACCGCTTTTTTTAATTTATCCATGGGTAGATTTTTACCTGTAAATTCATAAATTACTTTCATTTTGTAAAAATGCTTTGGATGTTCTTCAGTTATGTCTCCTTCAACACGTACTTTAAAATCATCCAATTCAACACGCATTTTTTTTAAAATTGAAATTACATCCATTGCTGTGCAGCCGCCAAGTGCAACAAGCATAAAAGGTTTAGGCTGCGGTCCTCTATTTTCTCCACCAACCTTTTCATCTGCATCAATCATTATTTTATGACCGGCAACTTCCACTTCAAAAGCCATTTTATCTTTCCATGTTGCTGTAATAGAACTTTTCATACTTTTTGTCTTAAATTGTTATTTTAAAATATTGCTAAAATAGAATTTTATTTTTTTACAAATATACTTTAATATTGTATATTGCAAAAAAATTGATTTTGTTCATACACTATAATTAAGAAATGCAAAACTTGGATGATTTACCGGTATGCGGCGATTGTTTTTCATTTAATTCTATATTTAATTCATTGACTGATAGCGAATTAGATATACTGAATTTTGAAAAAGGCTGTAATTTTTATAAGCGAGGAAATATTATTTATCAAGAACGAAACCGTATTGCAGGAGTATATTGTGTTAATAAAGGAATTATAAAACTATACAAAACAGGAATTGATGGAAGAGAGCAGATTGTTAAATTTGCCCAAAAGGGAGATATTATTGGTTATCGTTCAATTTTAAGTCAGGAACTTGCTTGTACCACAGCCAAAGCAATTGAAGATGCAGTATTATGTTTTGTACCTGCCGGTTTGTTTATGCGTTTGATACATGAAAACAATGATTTTTCAATGCAGGTAATGAGGTTGTCTTTAAAAGAACTGGGCGAAGCAAACAAGTTTATTCTAAATATTGCACAAAAAACTGTTAGAGAGCGACTTGCCGAAGTTCTTATTTTATTAATGGATACTTTTTCATTGGATGAAGAAAAATATCTGAAAGTTAGTTTAACCCGTGAGGAAATAGCCAATATTGTTGGAACGGCAACCGAGTCGGTGATTCGTTTATTGTCTGAGTTTAAATCAGATAAATATATTGAAATAAACGGTCGGAGAATTAAAATATTAAATCCGGATGCTTTGAAAAAACTTGGGAGTATTAAATAGGGACATTCAGTAAATAGACCCCTTTTGTAAACAAAAGAGTACAGGATATTTTTTCAAAAAAAAGAGCCTCGATATAAAACATGTACATAATATAAAAAATCAGACATTAAAATAAATGCCTGATTTTTTATTATGCTCTATTTCCTATAAAGTACCTAAATAATGGAGTTAAAGCAAAAATAAAATGATTAAAAAAGATAATGCTGAAATAATAAATCCGTATAAAAATATAGTATAAGAATAATGTAAAAGCCTAAATTTTCGTCCCAGAATTTTACCCAATTCATATTGGTCTCTATTTAAATTACTGAATAAAAGTTCCTGGTCTTTTAGCATATCACGCACTGCACGGTCATATTCATCATAATTCATATTATAAAAATTTCCATAAAAAATCAGATTTGTTTTTTTTTCGTAAAAATCTTTCATTTTAAATTCACCGGGTAAAATATGAGGGCGTGTTGCAATAACTGCAAAACCAATAGCAAATAAACTAGAAACAACAGTTAATAAAACAGGAATTTCTATAAACTTTACATCCGCAATTTGTGAATACACAAAAGTGATAACAGCCGAAATAATCAGGGTATTTAAGGTAATGAGTATGTGAGCTTTATTGTCGGCAATACCGCTTAAATTAATCTGATTACGTGCAGTTATTCTATATAAACTATCATAACCACGAGCAGAAGTAATACGCTTTTCTACTTTTTGATTGATTTTTTCAATCTCAGCTTGTAGTTCTTGAATAATTATTTGATTGTTTTTAGGCAGTTCACTATTTAATTGTTCAGACAAAAATTGATTGATTTTTTCAATATTTTCAGCTTTTCCTTCTCTAAACATTCGTTTAGCAGAATAAGTATAATATTCATGTTCATTTAATAAATTGCTGATATTTTGCCAAAAATTGCGTTTGGTGATTTTGGGTTTCACAAAATAATTGCGTTCCTGACGATGATATTTTACCCATAAAACAAATTCTTTCGAAGCAAAAATTGCATTATTTGCATCGGCCAAAACTTTTTCTATTTCATTTGCCGGCTTTTTGTTTTTTAAAACTTTTTCAATAGCATTAAGAATTATCATTTTTTTGGATTCAGGATAGGCTATTTCATTTAAAAAAAGTTCTGCTATCCGTACACTTTGCTTTGTATGTTCAACAAAATCAAATAAATACCCTATATTTAAAAACCATGATGCAAGAATTGTCAGATGTAAATTTTCTTCCGAAAAATTTTCTTTTACAGCAAGCTCTCGGGCACATTTTACCACTTGATTGGTATAATTTGAATTATGAAAAAGCAGCAATTCATGAGGATGAGTTGCATAGAGCTCTTTAATATAATCTTCTACTTTATTTAAAAGTTCCATCCGGTCTATATTTGTC
>JALWNR010000361.1 GCA_027083715.1 Bacteroidales bacterium | reverse complement strand
CTAGGTTGGCATCTGGATTTAAATAAACGAGACAGAAGCAAAGCTTTACCCAATTGGATGGTGCGTATGCTTGCTTTAAAACGCGTAAAAGAGGTGAAAAAGAATTAATAATATACTGAAAATGATTAAAGAACTTACAAAAGCCATTGAAGACAAAAATATAGTAGAACAACTGCAATACTTATCGAAAAAGTTTGCAGGGAAAATTGCTTTTTCAACGAGTTTCGGACAAGAAGACCAACTGATTTCCGACTTAATTTTCACAAACAATATTGACATAAAGGTTTTTACACTTGATACCGGACGTTTTTTTGAAGAAACCTACAAAGTTTGGAACAAAACGCTTGAAAAATACGAAAAAAAAATCGATACCTATTTTCCCGACAAAAAGGAAGTAGAAAAAATGGTTTCGGAGAAAGGACCTTATAGTTTTTACGAATCGGTTGATAATAGAAAAGAGTGTTGTAATATCCGGAAAGTAAAGCCATTGGCAAGAGCGTTGCAAGGAGTTGAACTTTGGATTACCGGATTGCGTGCTGAACAATCTCAGGCAAGGCATGATTTGGCTTATTTTGAATACGACAAAGCTTTTGATGTAATTAAGTTTAATCCGCTACGCGATTGGAAATTACAGGAAGTAGTTGATTATCTGAAAAAAAATACAGTTCCTTATAATGTTTTGCACGATAACGGTTTTGTAAGTATTGGTTGTTCGCCTTGTACACGTGCTATTAAAGAAGGTGAAGATATTCGTGCAGGAAGATGGTGGTGGGAAGACAAAACCAAAAAAGAGTGTGGCTTGCACGACCCAAATGAAACGGCTAAAATTGCCATTGAAATAAAAAAAATATAATTAAGAAACAATTTACAAACCATGGATAAAATTATCATTAATCATTTAAGAGAATTAGAATCAGAGTCTATTCACGTAATGCGTGAAGTTGCTGCTCAGTTTGAAAATCCAGTGTTACTCTTCTCCGGTGGAAAAGACTCAATAGTTATGGTGCATTTAGCAAGAAAAGCATTTCATCCGGCAAGAATACCTTTTCCTCTAATGCATATTGATACAGGACACAATTTTGACGAAACTATTGAGTTTAGAGATCGATTGGCTAAAGAAACAGGTGCTGAATTAATTGTTCGTTATGTGCAAGACACAATTGATCAAGGAAAAGTAGTTGAAGAAACAGGAATAAATGCAAGTCGTAACTTATTGCAAACTACAACGTTACTTGATTCAATTGAAGAACTGAAAATAGATGCTGCATTGGGTGGTGGACGACGTGATGAAGAAAAAGCACGTGCTAAAGAACGTTTCTTCTCTCATCGTGATGAGTTTGGACAATGGGATCCCAAAAATCAACGCCCCGAATTATGGTCATTGTACAATGGTCGAAAAAAAATGGGGGAGCATTTTCGTGTTTTCCCAATCAGTAACTGGACAGAAATGGATGTTTGGCAATATATTTACATGGAAAATATTGACATCCCTGACTTGTATTTTACGCATAAACGAAAAGTGTTTAAGCGCGATGGCACTTGGTTGGCACTTGCTCCGTTTATGAAACTTAAAGATAATGAAGAAGTTGTAGAAATGGATGTTCGTTGCCGTACTATTGGCGATATTACTTGTACAGGCGTAACCTTATCTAAAGCCAATACTTTGGAAGATATTATTGCTGAAATTGCTGCTACACGTGTAACAGAACGTGGCGGACGTGCCGACGATAAACGCTCTGAGGCAGCTATGGAAGATCGAAAAAAAGAAGGTTATTTTTAATAAACTTTTGAATGTTTGCAAGGACTTCAAAATGTTTATAATTAATTATCATAATAAAATTAAACAATAAAATTAGTTAAATACAGGTCTTAACAGTAAAAAAGTTCCTTAGAAAAAAATAAAATAATGGAAAATAAAACAAAAGGATATTTAGATATGGAACTTTTGCGTTTCACCACAGCAGGAAGTGTTGATGATGGCAAAAGTACGCTTATAGGAAGATTATTATACGACAGTAAAGCAATTTTTGAAGATCAATTAGAGTCAATTGAACGTACCAGTAAAAAACGTGGAGATGAACATGTAGATTTGGCTTTGTTAACCGATGGTTTACGTGCCGAGCGCGAACAAGGTATTACAATTGATGTAGCTTATCGCTATTTTGCAACTCCAAAACGTAAATTCATTATTGCCGATACTCCCGGACATGTTCAATACACTCGTAACATGGTTACCGGAGCATCAACTGCTAATTTGGCACTTATTTTAGTAGATGCAAGAAATGGTGTGGTGGAGCAAACTCTTCGCCATTCATTTATAGCTTCTTTGTTGCAAATTCCTCATGTTATTGTTTGTATTAATAAGATGGATTTGGTTGATTATAAGGAAGATGTATATGAAAATATTCGTAAACAATTTATGTCTTTTGCGCCAAAACTGGATATAAACGATATTCGTTTTATTCCAATTAGTGCTTTAAAAGGTGATAATGTTGTGGATCGGTCTAAAAACATGGATTGGTATAATGGAGCAACTTTATTATACACCTTAGAGAACATCTACATTGGTTCAGATCAAAACCATATTGATGGTCGTTTTCCTGTTCAGTATGTAATTCGCCCACAGTCTGATGAGTTTCATGATTATCGCGGATACGCCGGAAAAATTGAAGGAGGTATTTTTAGAGTAGGTGATGAAGTTAAAGTTTACCCGTCAGAATTAACAACAAAGATTAAAACCATTGATTTTTATAAAGATTCTTTAAAAACAGCCGCTAAACCACAATCGGTTACTATAACGCTGGAAGATGATATTGACATTAGTCGTGGAGATATGATTGTGAATAAAAACAGTTTACCGAAAGTTTCTCAGGAAATTGATTTAATGGTATGCTGGTTTAATGAAAAAGCTCTAATGCCCGGCGGAAAATATGCAATCAAACATACAACCAAAGATGCGCGTTGCATGATTAAAGATATAAGTTATAAAGTAGATGTGAATACTTTAGAACGAAACTTTGATGATAAAAAGGTGGGAATGAATGATATTGCCAGAATAAAGATAAAAACAACTGCGGCTTTGTTTTACGATTCATATCGTAAAAATAGAAATACGGGTAGTTTAATTATTATCGATGAAGCTACCAATGAAACCGTTGCTGCCGGAATGATTGTTTAAAAGTTTTTGTAAAATATTTATATATCCTGAAAATTTCATATATTTTTATGAAAATTTCAGGATATTTTTTTAAAGTAAGCACATATGGGTATTGATGCAATACTGGTTTTATTAGCAATACTTTTTATCATTTTTTCGTTGTATTTCGAGATTGTTGGTCCCGGATTTACTTTTGTCATTGCTATTGCATTTTTATCTGCATTTAGAGTGATTACTCCTTCTGAAATTTTGTCGGGTTTTGCCAATGAGCAGATTATGAACATAATCATGCTTTTGCTAGTTGGTGATATTTTTCGGCGAACTACTATTTTAGATATCTTTTTCGATAAGTTTTTTAAATATGCTAAAACTCCGAGGCGATTTATGCTTCGCATGATGATTGTTGTAGCTCCATTATCGGCTTTCTTAAATAATACTCCATTAGTAGCAATACTTATACCTTATATTCACAATTGGAGTAAAAAGAACAAATCCTCTGTATCTAAATTATTAATTCCACTTTCTTTTGGTGCTATTATGGGTGGTTGTATTACACTGATAGGTACATCAACAAATATGATTGTCAATGGATTGGTAGTTGATCAGACAATAATTCCCGGATTAAGACCTTTGGAAATTTTTGATTTTGCATATGTAGGTGTTCCAATGGTAATTATAGGAACTTTGTATATGCTTTTTATCGGGTACCGCTTGTTACCTGATAAAACACAAACAATGGAAGTTACGGCAGATGCAGACAGGAAGTATCTTTTTCAATTACAAATAAAAAAAGGAAGTGAATTTATTGGTGTTGAACGTTGTAATGTTCCGTTTTTGAAAAATGAAGGCTTTATTCTGGTTGAAGTATTACGTAATGGGATTTTGTTTGATCAAATAGCTACTGATTTTATTTTTGAAGAAGAAGATGTTTTAACCTTTGCAGGAAATAAAGAAAGTATTGCCGATTTGGTTAATGCTGACAAGAATTTGGTAATCCCGTCGGTGGGAATGTTTTCAAAGAAAAAGCAGACTGAAGTTGTGGAAATTGTGGTTTCTCACAAATCAAATTTGATCGGAAAAAAGATTTTGGAAGAAAACTTTAGGGGTAAGTATGATGCTACGGTTTTAGCTGTTCACCGAAATGGTGAAAGCCTTACCGGGCAGATTGCTAATGTAGAACTACGAGCAGGAGATGCTTTATTGCTTATGGTCGGAAGTCAGTTTCAGGAAATTGCCAAATCAACTAATGATTTTTATACAATATCTAAAATTAAAGAAATAAGGCGCTTAGGTGCTTTACGAACTTTTGTTTTGGTAGGAGGGATGCTTTTAGTAATTATTCTAAATGTTGTAGGTTTGGCAAAATTATTCACGGGCTTGCTTATTTTGCTTATTATAACGCAATTATTAAATATAGTTAGTCCAAAAGATTTAGCTAAAAGTGTTGATTATCAATTAGCTTTAATTATTGCTTTGTCGTTGGCATTAGGAACTGCTATGATAAAAACCGGTGTTGCTGATACACTTGCCAATGGGATGATGTATGTTTTTAAACCATTGGGAAAATATGGTTTGCTTGTGGGTGTATATCTTATAACCAGTTTGTTAGCTGCTTTTATTACAAACAAGGCTGCTGTAGCTATTGTATTTCCAATTTCATTAACTGTTGCATTGCATCTAGGAGTAGATACTACTCCTTTTATTCTGGTAGTGGCTTTTGCTGCGGCTGCTAATTTTATGACACCGATAGGTTATCAAACCAATTTAATGGTATATGGTCCGGGAGGATATCGATTTAAAGATTTTTTAATCGTAGGTACACCATTAACAATTATTTATATGATTGTAACCGTTCTAATTCTTAGTTTTCTATATTTGTAAATTATTTTTTTGATATGCAGTTAGATAAATCAAACAAACTATTAAATACTGCTGTTTTAGCATGTATTTTAGCAGGTGATGAAATTTTGAATATATATAATTCAGATAATTTCAATATTGAGTTTAAAGAAGATAAATCTCCTTTAACACAAGCAGATAAAAATGCACACAATAAAATTGTTGAATATTTAAACAAAACAGGTATTCCTGTTTTAAGTGAGGAAGGAAGGCATCTTTCATATTCTGAACGCAAAAAATGGGAATACCTTTGGGTAGTTGATCCACTTGACGGCACAAAAGAATTTATAAAGCAAAATGGTGAGTTTACTGTGAATATTGCCTTAATAAAAAACGGTGTAACTATTATGGGCGTAATTTATGCTCCTGTTTTAAAATCTTTATATTTTAATGAGCTATCAGGGGATGCTTTTTTCGTTGATTTTGACCTGAGCAAAAGAAAACCGGAAGATATTTTAGACTATATACGGCTTAATAAAATAGAAATACCTTTAAAAACCAAACGAGAATATCGTGTGGTTGCCAGTCGTTCACATCTGTCTGATGAAACAAAATTGTTTATTGAAAAATTAAAAGAAAAATACAGTAATATTGAAATAACAAGTATCGGAAGTTCATTAAAATTATGTTTGCTGGCTGCCGGACAAGCAGATGTTTATCCGCGTTTTGCACCCACAATGGAATGGGATATTGCAGCAGGTCATGCCATTTTGAAAGCCGCCGGTGGAAATGTAATAAGTAATGAAACAGGACAAGAACTACAATACAATAAAGAACATTTATTAAATCCTTGGTTTATTGCAAAAACGGAGGTCTTATATTAAAATAAGTACATGTGAGAGCAAAGCGGTTACTCCTCATTAGCTGAACAAGCTATGTGGTAACGGCTTTAGCCCTCATGAGCTACAGCGAATAATAGAAATAATAAATAAAATAAATAATGAAAAAATTTTACTTTAAGTGTCGTACTTGCGGACATGAAATTTCAGGTTTTAAAGAATGGTTCGGGAATAATCAAAAATGCCCGCAATGTGGTGATAATAAGATTGATACAATTTATTCTACACCCAAAGAAAAAATTAAAGAATTAATTAGTAAAGATGCCCGTCCGGAAAGTTTATGGCATTATTTTGATTTTTTACCACTTGAAAATAAAGAAAATATTGTTACCGATGGTGAAGGAATTGCTCCGATTGAGCGATGGGCTTTTTTTGAGGATTATGCTAAAAGAAAGTATGGCTTAAACTTAGAAGTTTTCATAAATCGAAATGACAAAAGTTTTGCTACCGGAACATTTAAAGATAAGGGTGGTGCACTGGCAGCCAGTGTTTTAAAAGAACATGGTATTAAAGAATATGTTGTGGCAAGTACCGGAAATACGGCAACTGCGTTTGCTCATTATTTGGCAAAAGCCGGAATTTCTTGTGCTATTTTTATGCCCGGTGATGCTTTTTCTGATAGTATGGCGCATATTAGCACTTACGGACAAAAAATATTTCATGTGCAAGGAGATTATGCCTACGCTAAAAAAGTAGCTGCCGATTATGCAAAAAAGTATGATGTTTTAATGACCGGTGGTAATTTAGACCCTCTACGCCTTGAAGCAAAAAAAACACAAGTATTTGAAATGTTGCGTCTTATAGGAAAAACCCCCGATGTGTATATTCAAGCACTTAGTGGAGGAACAGGTCCTTTTGCCGTTGAAAAAGCATTTAATGATTTTGAAGAACTGGGTATATTCGGAAAACTTCCCCGTTTCTTACTTTCACAAGGAGATCGTTGCGCTCCGATGGCTGATGCATGGGAAAAAGCTAAAAAAACCAATTTCCCGCAAGGCTGGGAAAAAGATTATCCCATTTATGAAAATCCCGAAACACTGATTCCTACAATTGCTACCGGAAATCCGGGCATGTATCCTTTAATGGGACCTTTGGTTAAAAAAAGTGGAGGAGATATTTTTCCGGTTCATGAGGAATTGGCTCTTGATATGATTCGTTTGGTGGCTTATGAACGAGTGATTAAAATTGGACCGGCTTCTGCTGCCGGTTTATTGGGCTTTTTTGAAGCACTTAAACGTGGTTTAATTAATGATGGTGAGACTGTATTTATTAATATGGGCGAATCGGCAAATCGTGCATACGGTTATATGCACAAAGCTGCTTATACAATTGATGAGGTGAAAACTGTGGACGATTGTGAACATTTTGACCGCTCTAAGTACAAAAAAATAGTATGGGAGTCTTTTGAAAATTATTAATATTTTAAGATGATAAATTTTCTTATGGACAGGGGCTAAATCCTATCCGGTTTTCAATTCAATAAATACTCATTTATTTGGTAATATAAATTTCTTATTAAAAAAAATAGTGTAAATTTGTATATCCATCTTTCAAATATGGTACAATTAGTTGCTAAAATATGATAATTGCAGTAGATTTTGACGGAACTATTGTTCGGCATGAGTATCCTAAAATCGGAAAACCAAATTTATTTGCTTTTGAAACACTTAAAGCATTGCAAAAACAAGGGCATAGATTAATTTTATGGACTTATCGTGCAGGAAAAGAGTTAGATGATGCTGTTGAGTTTTGTAAAGAACATGGAATTGAATTTTATGCGGTAAATAAAAACTATCCGGAGGAAGAATTTGATGAAACAATTAGCCGAAAAATCTATGCTGATATTTATATAGATGATCGTAATATTGGAGGTTTTCCGGGTTGGAGTGTAATATGGAAATTAATTAATGAAAATATTCCGTTTAAAAATGAGGATTTTTTTGATATTAAACCGGTACAGCAGGAAAGTTTTAAAGACAAATTCATAAAGCTATTTAAATAAACCTATTATTCATTTTAATTTTATAACTATGGGAGTTAATAAAGCAATTTTAGTTGGTAATGTAGGTCGCGACCCCGAAGTTCAATATGTTAGTGATAATGTTCCTGTGGCAAGATTTACATTGGCAACCAGTGAAACCTATAAAGATAAAAACGGTGAAAAAGTAACCAATACCGAATGGCATAATATTGTGGTATGGCGGGGGTTGGCACAAGTGGTAGAGAAATATGTAAAAAAAGGAAGCCAACTTTATATTGAAGGTAAAATAACACACCGTCAGTATGAAAAAGACGGTGTAACTAAATATTTTACTGAAATTGTAGCTAATAGTTTACAAATGCTTGGTAGAGCCGGCGAGGGTACATCAGAAACAGGTACAGCAGTTAGTAATACAACTCAAACAGAAACCGCTAAAAATATCGAGAATGCACCATTAACCGGTGAACAACCGGATGTTAATATTGATGAAGCGACCGATGATTTACCGTTTTAGTTTGTATGGTAGCTTATACTTAACCCGAATTATTCACCGATTCTATCATGTTTTCAGAATAATAAATTGATTGATAGTGCTTTATATGAATATTTCAACAAAATTTATTCACCCAAATTTGGGTGTGTCTTGAAATTCTCTTCACGCATCTACTTCGTTACGAATTCCTTGAAATATAAAGATATGTCGGCGGAATTCGGTGCCTCGTATCTGCATAAAGAGAATTTCATGAATAATCCGGGTTAAATTGAGCGATTTTCAAAATCTGAAAATCGCTCAATTTAGTTTATAGAAAAAAACGGTTTTGTGAAATTCTTCTATAAATCACTTGCTCTTTTATTGTGCATTTCAATAGCATTAAGGTAATTGATTGGTGCAAAATCATCGGTTAATATTTTTTGTTTGTTAAAACTAGGGGCAGTAGTTTTAAGTTTTAGCAGTTCGGTTAAATCGTAGTAAAATCGATAGTTATTTTGGAGCGTTTGTGCATTTTTCAATAATGTGTCCGGTTCCATTTTATTTGAGAGGTAGGCTATTGCTATAATGTTACTACTTGTTCCTGATTTGTATAAATCTACATGCTCAAAAACATCTTTTAAAGTATTGATAATGCGTGGATAAAGCTTTGAGCCGCTATGCAGATTAAGGGCTACTGCTCCTTTGGAAGTCAGATGCTTTTTAACCAATAAATAAAATTCTCTAGTACATAAGTGGAAAGGTATATATCCGCCTTTATATGCATCTACCATAATAATATCATAAATGTTTTTTGACTCGTTTAGATATAACCGACCGTCTTTTATGAATATTTTGTAATTACTATCTTCTTTAAGTTTAAAATACTTTTTAGCCATCGCTAATACTTTTTCATCCAGTTCCACACCGGTAATATTTATTTGAGGTATGTATTTATGTATGTATTTTGTAATCATTCCGCCTCCTAAACCAATCATTAACAGTTTTTTTGGATTTTTAGTATATACAAGACTTACTGGCATTGTTTGGGTATAACTTACCGGCAATTCATCGTCATTGAAAATATTAATCTTTGATTCGGTATATTTTGATTTAAAACGTGAAAATGACATCGAAATATATTCACCTTTTTGTTTGATTATGATATGGTTATAGTTTGACTCTATTTCTTCGATAATATATTTACTTTTTTTCTGTTCAATACCTAATAAGCTTTTTATTTCTGCTGAAAATACCACTAAAACAAAAAATACCAAGTAAACGGATAAAGATAAAACAACCGGTGTTTTTTTGATTTTTGTATTATCTTTATTCTTAAATTGTAATACGGTTAATGAAAAAGCACTCAAAAAAGCTATAAACGATAGACTTTCGGCAATTGCGTTTGAACCAATATTGGGTATAAGAAAAAAAGTAACTCCTAAAGTACCTACAATACTTCCAATTGTCGAAATGGCATATATAGTTCCTGAAACTTTCCCCGGTGAATTGGAATATTTCATACCGAGTTTTACCGAATAAGGTGAATATATACCCATCAACGAAAGTGGAAAAAAAAGAATGCTTAGTGCACCCAAAAATCCACCAAGACGAATATCAGGAATATGTTTGTAAATAAATTTAAATAAATTTTCAAAATATAGAGGAATAATTAATGTAAAGAAAGCAGCCAGCAATATTATATAGGCAATACTAATGACTTGTGGTTTTTTTTCCGCTAAACTGCCTCCTATAAAATACCCGATAGCTAGAGCTAGTAAAACCATAGAAATAATTGATGCCCATG
The DNA here is from genome assembly GCA_027083715.1 of Bacteroidales bacterium. Classification (GTDB taxonomy): domain Bacteria; phylum Bacteroidota; class Bacteroidia; order Bacteroidales; family NBLH01; genus NBLH01. The sequence goes on along the minus strand of JALWNR010000361.1, from coordinate 6,358 downwards.
TAAAAACAGAATTTCCGAAAAAAGGTGTCAAGAACCGGCTGCCTACCATTTCTAGTGCCATTATTAATCCTCCAATGATAAAAGCATTGATGTAAATTATCCGATCATGATTTACTTTGTGTGTCTTATCGTTCATAAGGTTTTATTAAGTTTTAGGTATCTAAAAATTTAAAATCTATTGATTAATCATGCAAACAATGCTTACAGTCTGTTAAATCCTTAACCGACTTGAATTTGTAAAGCATTGATGCTTTATCATGGTAATACAATAAATCAATGCACCCTTTCAGGGTTGTAAAATACTAAACGTAAGCTTTAGTAGTAAGCACATCAACTATTTTTATGTTTTTTTAATCAAGCCCGAAATCAATCTTTTCTTTTTTGAGTAATTTTGAGGGATTAATCATGATGCCTCCAAATACTCTGCTTGAATGATAAGGACGACGTGTATATCTGCTTAAATCTTCGGTGTTGGTATCTCTGTTTAATATTTCATAAAAAAATTGAAGATATACTCCTGTACTGATTTCGTAACTTATTTCAGCATTAAAATCAAAATATTTATACACCAGTAATGGTTCAGGCTGATTAGGTGTTGGAGCCAGTTTTACTTTATAGTTACGCACATTATATTTAGGGTTTATTATAAATTCAAACTTTTTATTTTCAAAATAAAATTTTGCTCCAAACATTGATGATGTATAGGAAAAATAATCTTGGAACAAGTCTTTTCTTGTTTTATAACGGTAATAAACTTTTGCTGAAAATATACCAATATCAAATGCTTTAAAATTGATCTGAGTGCTAAAATAACGCCAATGTCGTGTATCGGTTGTATCCACTCTTCCTGAGGAATCTAAAGCGGGCATGGTTTCATAAGTTCTATTTGCCCAGCTAAAATCCAGCCACGCTTTAAAATCATGTTTTGCAAAATATAAATCTTGTGCTGTTGTTAGGTTTACAGAGAAATGTTTATGGTCTAATGAGCGTCCGTCAACGCTTTTTTCATAATTCTTATTAAAAAAATCAAAACTTATTTCGGTTTCATTATGGTCAATAATATCAGTTGCAAAATACGCAGCCATATTATTTTTCCAATATGTGAGAGGTAAAGTTAATTCACTTCCTAAAACAGTTGTTCCGATTTTTTTATTTCTGCTGATATTATAATCTATCCCCATGTCAAAGTCTTTATTTATTTTGTAATCGTATTGAAAATCAAAATCAATTGAATGTTGATTTAACTTTGAACTGTCCATGTAGTTCCTTGTCCATAAATCGTGAGAAAACTTGAATTTATGTTTTTTTCCTTTTTTGTACCTGAGGGTTAAGTCGTATCCCAAATCAAAAAACTGATCTGTGAGAATTAATGAATCCGGATTGTAAAATGTGCTGTCATTTTTTTGTAAGTCTTCCGGAGCTCTGAATATGTTATTATCAGTACCAAAATACGTATATACTTCCGATTTGAACTTAATTTGTCCAAAACTTCCAAACGTTGATAGTAGTAATAGAATTGTTAATTTAAATTTTTTCATTTTCATTGTCTTAAATTTTTTATATTAAATTAATTTTTAAGGTTTTGAATTGCTTTAAGTGCATTTTGATTGTTTGGTTCAATTCGTAAAACTTCCCGATAATGCTTTTTTGCCATATCAGGCTTATTAAGCACTTCATATGTTTTAGCCAATCTGAGGTGTGCAAACTTATGATTATTATTTTTTTGCAATGCTTTCGATAAATAATTTACTGCCAATTCATATTTTCGGGTATCTAAATAAAGTTTGCCTAACCAATAGTAAGTCCAAGATTTGTCTCTCCCTAATTCAATTGCTTTTTGATACCATTCTTTTGCTTTGTCAAATCTTTTCGCTTTATGGAAATTTCTGGCAATTTCATAAGCAAGTTCTTTATCTTGTTTTAGTTCGAATAAACTACTGGCTGAAACAGCAACCATTTCCCATTTCTTTTGTTGATCATATAAAGAAATCAATTTTTCGTACAATTCTTTTTTATCAGGTTCAAGTTTTAGTGCCTTGTTTAACAGATAAATGGCTTCATTATATTTGTTTGCTGCAATATTAATTTCTGCTGCTTGTTGCAATAATTTATAATCTTTTTGATCAATACTTATTGCATTATTCAAGATTTCAATAGCTAGATGATAGTTTTTTTGTTTTTGGTATAATTCAGCTATTCTTTTCATCACACGAATATTATCAGGGACTAATTGCAAGGATTTTTGGTAGGCATCAATAGCTGCCAGCGTATCGGCACTTTTTTCGTATGCAATTCCTAAATTATACCAACCTGTATAGTAGTCAGGGCGATATTGCAACAAGGTTTTGTAAGTTAAAATTGCTTCATCATACCTTTTGCTTTTCCGTAAAATAATTGCCAGATTAAGCAACGCTTTGGTATAATCAGGTTTTAGTACAATAGCTTTTTTATAACAGTAAATTGCTGAATCCGTTGAATTCATTTTTTCATACAAGCTTGCTAAATTATACCAAGCTTTTACATAGTCCGGTTTGAGTTCAATTGCATGCTGATAATTATTTTTTGCTTGTTCAAAATTATTTTTAGACTGATAAAGCAAGGCAACATTATACATTGCTTCCGGGTAATTTTTTTTCTGCTCAATAGCTTTTTGATACGAATCAATAGCTTCGTCGGTTCTTCCTAAGCGTTTATACAATAGGCCTTTGTTTAGATAAGCCTTTGGGTAATAGCCGCTTGCCTGTTTGATTGCCTTGTCGTAAAATTCAATAGCCTTTTCGTTTTCACCTTTTTCGGAGTATGTTTTTGCCATAAAAAAATAATTTTGCGGCAATAATGAATCTGAATTTAATAGTTCTTTAAAAAGTTTTTCGGCTTCGGCAGTTTTGTTTTCTTTAAGATAAACTAAACCCAACATATTTTGCACTTCCCTGTTGTGTGGCGATTTTAATAAGGCTTGCTGCAATTGTTGTTCGGCAAGATAAAAATTTTCCTGCTCTTGATATATAATGGACAAATAATAATATGCCGGTGAATAATCCGGATTTAAGCGAATAATATCTTTCAGTAGTTTGATTTTTTTATCTGTATTTTGCTCTAATAATGATAATTGAATACGTGGAAGTAAGTATTTAGGCTTTAATAAAATTGCTTCATTAAACCGTTTTTGGGCTTGTAGTGTATCTTTTTTATTTGCATAAGCTAATCCTGCATAATAATAGGCTTTGGGTTTTATTTTACCACTTGCAAATTCAATACTTTTGTTAAGTGAATGAACCGCTTCATTCCACAACTCTCTTTTAATTTGTAAAATTCCCAAGTTTAACCAAATTTTTGCATTTGTGGCTTGTAATTCAATGGCTTTTTTGTAAATATTCTCTGCTTTCTGGTATTGCTGAGTATTTGTATAGCTTATACCGGCATTTAAAAGCGCCGGAATATAATTGGGGTTTAATTCAATGCTTTTTTGAAAGAATTCAATGGCTTTGGAATTTTTATTTTGTTTAAGATATACCAGCCCTATAAAATTAAAGATTCCCTCAGAGCGTGGATATTTTTCCGAGAAATTGATTAAAACTTTTTTTGCTTTTTCCCATTTCCCTGTTTTATAGAGTTTAACTGCTTTTATGTATAAAGAGTCATTTTGATATTTGTTCCTATTGGCAATGAGTTCATTTCCAGTTTCAAATTCCCAAATATTACTGCCCATATTATCTTTTGATACCGAAATATCAATAATTTCAGGCTGTTTACTGAGGTTTGCAGCATAATTATCCAAATAAGAAATAGTAACAATCAGAGCAATTAATATTGCTAAAAAGGGTATAAAGCTATTCAATAATCTGTTTATCATATTTTCATACTTTTTTTATTGATTAATTCTAACAAGCCGTGTTTAGTAACATTTTGAATTTCTATTCCCGGACGCACATTAAGTTCCATTACCAATGGTCCCACTTTTTTATCAATAACTATATCTATACCCATATATTTTAATGGTGATATTTTTGCAATTTTTTGGGTAATTTCAATTATTTTGTTCCAGTGTGGAACTTGTAGTCCTTTTATTTGCGCATTTGTATCAGGGTGATAATCCAAATAGGATTTGTAGTTGTATGCCTGCCCTAGTATTCCTGTATTAATATCAACATCTACTCCAAGTGCTCCCTGATGGAGGTTTCCTTTCCCATCCGATTCTTTTGTCGGTATGCGAAGCATCGCTGCTATAACTTCATTTTTTAAAGTTATCAGCCTTATATCAGGAACACCATCGGGATATATATTGGTGAAAAATTCAGGTGTTTGTATGCAGTATTCAATAATTGCCCTATCTGAGTTTCCAAAAGAGTGTACCCCAAACAGAATATTGGCTATATGCCTTTTAATTTGGTAAGTACTCATTTTCTTTCCCGAAGGGCTTGCCCAATTGTTTTTTTTGTCTTTAAAAAGTATAATAATTCCACCGCCACCTTTGCCTTTTGCTGGTTTTATAGCTAATGAGCTGTATTGGTTCATTTGTTCCCATTTTTTTTCAATATTACCAACATGCTCCATAATAGTGTAAGTTTCAGGAGCAGGAATATCATTTTTTTTAAGAAATAATTTGGTTTCAATTTTATCGTCAGCTAAAATATAATGTTTTCTGTTATTGTATGAATATATAAGTGCTCTGTTTCGTAGGTTTACACCAGCTACACGATTATCTATTGAAAACATTTTTCTTAAAAACTCTTTCATTTTTTTTATTTATTAAGGGTTTGATGGTTTCATCAACCACCTGAAGCGGTAATATTCTGTTACACGTAGTCCAATCCATCTGCCCAGTAAAATATTTAAGCCGATAATGGCTAAAAGTAATTCGGGAAATGCAAGAATAAATGCTTGCATAGTACGCGAATTAATGATAAAATAAACCAATGCAGCAACAATTAATGTTTGAAATGTCAGTCTTACAGCATCTTTAAAACTTTCTTCAACTATTTGTCTGCCAAATCGTTCGGCAGTAATTGTTACTACCGCAATTGGGAATAATGAAATATAGGATAGCTCGTATAATTGAAAATTAATAGCCAGTGCTGCAACTGTTAAAAAAGTAATAACAACAGCACTCAACATAATTGCCATTTTTGGAATATATAATAATCCCAATTTCTCCAATGGGAAATGTAAAATACTTACAATGCCCACTACAAATATAAAACCCAGTAATCCGTAAAATAATCCGGTTTCACGACACGATAATGCTATTAGTGCAGGTAAGAAAATTCCAAATGTTTGAATCCCGATTACGTTTCTGAAAATTGCAATAAAAAGTGCACCGAGTGGTAACATAATTATCAATTTTAATAAGCCTAGCGGAATACCTACTTTTTGAAAAGCTTGCCAAGCGTTATATGCATTAAAGGGTGTTTCATGTAGTTCTTCAATAAGCATTGGGTTTGCCACCAACCGTTTTTTTATATTAAACAAATAGTTGAAATTGATATTAGGACTGTGTGCAAACAAAAACTTATCTCCTCGATACAGTGATAAATAATTATCGGGTATATAGGCAAAATGTTTATTCAAAGGGTCAAAAGGCACCCAGTATCCATTTATATATGCTTCAACCCACTGATGCGATGTTCTTTTTTGTCCGTCTGTTAATATTAAACCACCAACTAAACGTGAAGGAATGCCGGCTTTTCTAGCCAGTGCTATAAACAAACGACTTTTTCCGTTACACGAGGCTTCATTCAATTTTGCTGCTGTTACTGCATCGGTTAAACCTTTAAACGGTTTAGATTTCATGCCATAAGTGTAATTCATAATTGCACGAAGAATATCACGGGTTTTATCAAAACGGGCAATTTTGTCTTGATAAATTTGTTCAATTACAGGATGATTTATTTGAATATTTTCAGTGCTTTCAAGAAAATTGTTTAAACCGGGTGGAATATTTGTTTCCGGAATAAGTGAAGAATCAATATTAAATTGTAAAGCCTTTCCCATAAATGAAAAGCTATAATCAATATGAAATTTTCCATCTGCATTGTTAATATACCACTTGCTTTCACGTCCAAACTCATTACTGATTACCTCGTGTGTAAATCCGGGTGAATTAAGTACTTCATTGTAAATGTTTTGACGTGAATCGCTCATCGGAACATAGGTCTTAATATATAAAGCGTCCCCGTAACTGTCAGCATCCATCTGAATAGAAACATCGTAGCTGGTTTTTGGTAATATTTTTTTGTAAGAATAACCCCAAACAGTATATTTTAATGTAATTAAAATAATAGGAATTAGTATAAATATTCCTATTATTGATATACTAAATTTGCTAATAAAGCTATTTTTTTTAAACATAATATTGGCA
>JALWNR010000360.1:3769-4251 GCA_027083715.1 Bacteroidales bacterium | reverse complement strand
GATATGACCTTAAAATCGTTTATAAATAAAAAGAACATTAATATACTAAAATACAAATTTTTAATTTTTATGATATTTGCAAATGGTTTGATGTTTATTAATCCGATGATAGATTAAAAATATTTATTCTTGACAGGTAATCAAAAAATTTAGAAAGTCCGTTAAATAATAGTACAATATACATTACCAAAATACTCAACCATATAACAATTAGGTTAAATGTCATGGTGGGAATTTTTAAGCCGAAGAAATATTTTTCTGACGCATAAAACTGAGCCCTTCCATATTGAGTTTCCGGTTTTTTAAATATTGGGTCTTTCATTTGTATTAATCGGTGATCTTCTGTTTCTACAATTTTTTTAGTATCGTTTTTATTTAAGACAAAAGTTGCCAGTTGTTTGTTATAATAATCCTCTTTAAGTTTGGCTAACGCTTCATCGCTTCCCAACTTGTTTCGTAAATCATTATATATTTTATCTTTA
>JALWNR010000360.1:0-3759 GCA_027083715.1 Bacteroidales bacterium | reverse complement strand
TTATAATAGTGTTTTAAATTATTAATATAAGCACTTGCAGCTTCTGATGTTTGCAGGTCATACTTGTCCGGATACAGTTTACTAAATTCTTTAAACTTAACTTGACTTACTTCTTTGCTTAAAATTCTAAATTCGTTATTAATAATCTCAAGATCGCGTTTAAGTTGCTCCGGTTTTGTATTATTCATGATGTTTTTCATGCTTCTGTCCACCCGTGATTGTAATTCGGACAGTAGAAAATTAATTTTGTACGAAGATCGGCTTATTTCTTGATCTACATGGAAAAAATTACGTTCATACTTATTGTCTTTGAATTGTTGAACGGCAATAGCTTCATAAGCCCAACGTGAAAGCATTAAATCACCAATTACCGGAGTATATTTAACTGTGGTAACACTTTTATGCAATTTGTTAAAATTAACCATTACACCACTAAAAAGTAATTGTGGAACAATAATAAACGGTATGGTAATGTATATTGTTACTACCGAATTCATTGCCGATGAAATGTTTAAGCCAATCATATTGGCAGCTGCCATAGTAGAAAACAATATTGCAAAATGATTAAGCGTCATCCACTTAATTTCCAAAACCAGATTACCAACAATAACAAAAGATAGCGCTTGAATTGCTGAAAGAGCAAAAAGCACTATAATTTTTGAATTTAAATAGCTCATCCAACTTAGGTTTAAAAAAGATTCGCGCATTAATATTTTACGATCTTTTATTATTTCCTCAGCACTAACAGTTAGCCCAATAAAAAGTGCAACAATAACTCCCATAAACAAATATGCCGGAATATTTTCATTTTCACTAAATAAATATTGATTGGGGTTATCGGGGGTACCAAAAATATATTTGGTAAAAAAACCTAAAATAAGTGCTAAAAGCGGAGCTTCCAAAAAATTAATCAGTAAATACTGTTTGTTGGTCATTTTAGACAGTAAATTTCTGATTGTAAATATTTTAAATTGTTTATACCTACTGGGTATCTTAAAAAAGTTTTGTGGTAAAGGAAGTTTATTTTCGATTTTTGGGAGTTCAATATTTTTATCAATCTTTTCAAGATAAAGTTTATACCACTCTTTTGGACTGACTTTGCGCGTTCTGGTACGTTTACCGTATTCGTTAACTATCTTTGCTTCAAGTATTTGTAGTGTTTGTTCTGCATTTACATTACCACAGCAAATACATTCACTTTCTTCTGCATTTACATGATTACTGGCTTTTTTAAAATAAACAACCGCATCAATTGGGTTGCCGTAATATACGGGAAAACCACCTTTGTCTAAAATCAGTAAACGGTCAAACAGTTTATAAATATCCGATGACGGTTGATGAATATTTACAATTACCAATTTACCTTTCAGGGTCTGCTCTTTTAAAAGGCTCATCACAATCTCCGAGTCTTGTGATGATAAACCGGAAGTAGGTTCATCGACAATTAAAATAGAAGGTTCGCGCATTAGCTCCAAAGCAATATTTAAGCGTTTACGCTGTCCGCCACTGATGAATTTATTTAAAGGTCCGCCAACTTTTAAATCTCTGGTTTCACTTAAATCTAAATCTATTAAAATATCATCAACAATTTGAAGAATTTGTTTTTCGCTTACACCGTCAAAGCATAATTTTGCATTGTAGTATAAATTTTGAAAAACAGTAAGTTCTTCAATAAGCAAATCATCTTGAGGTACAAAACCAATAACACCTTCCAACTTGTCTTTATCATGATGTAAATTATACCCGTTAATGGTAATTTGTCCTGATTTTAGCGGATAACTTCCGTTTAACACATTCAGTAAAGTAGATTTTCCAACTCCACTTCCGCCCATAATTCCAATTAGATGACCTGATTCTTCTGAAAAACTAAATCGTTGAATTCCATTTTTACTGTTTTTAAAACGAAATTCAATATCCTTAGCAGTAAAAACAATTTTTGCTTTACCCGGTTCTTGAATAAAAATACCTGTAACATCACTGTAATATACAGGCGTTATTCTCCCTCCTTTAATTACACCTCCATTATCAAAAATATAGGCTTTGCCGGGGATAATGTTTAATGCATTTAAATACAAAGCATCATCACCTAAATACTTCAGCACATAAGTGTTGGTACTTTCCATATGCAGGATGATAATTTGTCCGTGAATGTGCTTATCAATCAGGTGTCTGTATGTATTTTCAGGATCACCTGCCGTATCCGAAATTTTAACTATAGTTTCTATGCCGTTATCAACAATCAACACATTTCTTTTGGACTGAACATGCTTAATACCATCAATAATAAATGCTTTCAGGTTAAAATATTCTTTTTCACTTATATTAAAAGTATCGGCAACAGTTTTAACAAAATCAAGTTCTTTATCGGTAACTACATAATCTTCGTGTATAAATTCCAACAAACGAATCAGTACGATGATTTTTTCTTCTTGCTCTAATTGTTCATTAATTTCATGGCAAATCATCAGTACTTTAACAGAATTAAGTGCTGTTCTTTTTTTTTCTTTTTTATCTCCGGGTTTTCCTGATTTTTTATGATGTTTGCGTAAATAATCATCAAAAAGCTCTAAATATTCTTGAACTAATGTACTGTTTAATTGTAATGATAAATAGGATTCTACAATTTGCCGTGCATTTTGTGAAACCTGATCTTGATTCACATTTGCAACAATAGCAAAAAGCCTCATTAAAGCGCGAAGTATCGATTCGTTCATTTTAAAAACAGGGTTAATTTCATAATGCTAATTTGATTGTAAGTTTGATTATTAGTTACTTAGCATATAACTTACAATCAATAATGAAAAACATTTACTATATTATTAAAATATTAATCGGCAATTTAATAAATATTGGGCAAAATTATAGATTTTTATTCAAAAAAAAAGAGCATGTATTACATGCCCTTTTTTGTATATGTGAAAAAAACAGTTAAGTTGTTTCAATAACTTTTTTTCTTAAAGCTTCAATAGCTGTTTGTATTTTTTCGAAATTTTCTCCGTTTAAATCAATAGTACCATCTTCTTTTGCAGGTATCGAGTCAAATATTACTCTTATTTCGTTGAGGTCTTTTAAAACCGAAGTAACATTTTCATCATCTTTATACGCTTCAAGAAGAGGGATTAAGTTATCCAATGTATTTTTTTGTTCAGCAATGGTTTTTAAAATTTCTGCATTATTTTCAGTTAAACTGGCTAATTCAACAGATAAATAAACTCCTTCGATCCATCCTCCGGCTAATACCATAACAGATACCGCACCTTTTCCGTTATCATTCAAATATTTAAATGTCTCGTGAAAAGATGTAGTTAAAATTTCATATAGCGAGTCGTTATTATTAATGTTTGCTTCAACTTTTTCTAATAAATTAACATCTTCGGGTGTTTCAACCGATAAACCATCTCTTAATTTTAATGTGCAAGCCAAATAATCATGGGTTTCTTGCGATTTATTATATGTGCTGGCATAACTTAAATCTGCGCCATAAACACCTAAATTCAGGGCTTTTGCCATTTCTGTGAAATATTTATCCACATTACCCGGACGATTTGCTAAATCAAGAATATAGCTTGCACCTGCTTTATTCAGCATTGTTGTAACTTCTAAGGGTGTTGGTAGTGGGTAAACTAATTTTTGTGCTTGTTCCACTACATTTTCTTCTGTGATTACCTCTTCATCTTTTTGTTCTTTATTGTTTGTTTCATTACCACAGCTAATTAATAGTGCAGATAATGCAACGGAAAAAAGTAATCCTTGTAAAAC
>JALWNR010000359.1 GCA_027083715.1 Bacteroidales bacterium | reverse complement strand
ACTAAACCATAGCCTAAATATTTTAAATACATCTAGCATTCAGAGCTTTACATAATTTATAAAATTATTTAAACCTTTTGTTCTTATATATAAAATATAAAAACTGTTTGAGTGTGCACTGCAAAAATAAAATCACTTTTATTTCCTATTTTTGCCTATGTGCGTAGCAAGCTTTTAATACTATCTGTTTTTATAATCATTTTTTCACCGCTTTTTGCTCAGGAAAATTTGAGTAATATCCGTACTCAAGAAATACTTATACAATCGGATACTATAGTTTTGGACACTTTGAGTATTATTCCACAAAGTTTAAGTACAGAGAGCGAGTTTTCAGCTATTATTGAAGATAGCTTATTGTTTATTGATTATGCAAAAGCCCTGTTAATAGTAAAAAATAAAGTAAAACTATACGGCAAAAAAATAAAGATTAAATACCGTGTTTTTCCGTTTAATTTTGCCAAAGAATACAGCCTGCGCAAAAATCCTTTGATTTTGCCCGAAGAGGTAAAACAAAGCAATAAAATTCGCATTACGACAAATCCGGTTAAAGAAGAAAATTTATTTAATGATGAATTACAAAAAAACGGCAGTATTTCACGTGGCTTTATGATGGGTAATCAGCGTAATTTGAGTACAGTTTCAAATCTTAATTTACAACTTTCGGGTAAAATTAACGATGAGGTTTCAATTCTCGCAGCTATTTCCGATAACAACTTACCTATTCAGCCCGAGGGCAATACGCAGCAAATACAGGAGTTTGATAATGTTTTTGTACAGTTGTTTACTAAAAAATCAGGGATTATAGTCGGTGATTTTCAACTTTTTAAGCCCGAAGGCTATTTTATGAACCTGCAAAAGAAGAACAGAGGAATTAAAATCTATTCAGGCTTTAATTTAGGCGGTAACTACCGTTTGCAATCCGATTTTAGCACAGGTTTGTCAAAAGGGAAATACAATCGCATTAAATTTCGTGGTATAGAGGGCAATCAGGGACCGTACCGCCTCACTGGAACTGAGAATGAGCAATATATCATCATTCTGTCGGGTACGGAAAAAGTGTATATTGACGGAAAATTAATGAAGCGCGGACAAAATTTTGACTATGTGATTGACTACAACACCGCTGAAATTACTTTTACCCAAAACCAGCTAATTACCAAAGACAAACGTATAACCGTTGAGTTTGAATATGCACTGCAATTGTATCCGCGCACGGTATTTTTCCAAACTAATCGCTTGTTGAACGGGAAAAATACTTTTTGGCTGAATTTTTACCGGCATGGCGATAATAAAAACGATCCGCTCTCATTGCTTTATTCCAAAGGAGTGCAAAAGTTCCTTTCGGAAATCGGCGATAGCATTCAAAATGCGGTTTATCCGAATGTGGATAGTATTGGATACAATGTGGATATGATTATGTATGAGCGAATTGATACTGTTGTAAATAGTGTGCGCTATGATACGGTTTATCGACAATCATACAATCCACAAACAGCAGTTTATCGTTTGGGCTTTTCTTTTGTAGGTTATAACAAGGGGAATTACCGACAAACGAACACTATGGCAAACGGAAAAGTGTATGAATGGATTGCTCCCGAAAACGATACTCCGCAAGGTGATTACGAGCCTGTGGTATTGCTGATCACACCAAAAACACAACTGTTGACCACAGCAGGCGGCAGTTTCTCGGTAGGTAGTTTCGGGAAAATCTTTATCGAAGGGGCAATTTCAAATTACAACAAGAATACTTATTCGCTGAAAGATAAAGGTGATGATGCAGGTTATGCAGGCAGGCTGATTTACAATCAACATTTATTGACAAGCGATACGAATACTTTGCAATTAAATTTGCAGCTTAAATATCAGTTTGCCGATAAAAAATTTCAGCCTTTGGATAATTATCGTGCTGTGGAGTTTGAGCGCGATTGGAACATAGCTGATTTGCAAAATAAATACAAAGAACAGCGTGGCGGCATAGAAATTAATTTTTTCAGAAAGAATTTGGGAACAGGTTTAGCAGGTATCGAACTTTTGAGCGGTGCAAGCAATTATTGGGGCAAAAAAACGCTTTTTATTACCAATTTGCGTAGCAAAGGATTTGAAATTGATGCCGATTTCAATTATTTGAAAACCGATGATTTATTGAACAACACTTCTTTTTTACGGCACAGGGTTTTATTGGCGCAGCATTTTAAATATTTCACCATAGGTGCAATTGAAAATTACGAGAATAATTTGTGGTTCAGTAATTTAACCGACAGTTTGCAACTGAACAGCTTCCGGTTTTCGGAATACGAGTTTTTTATTCGGCAACCGGACAGCGCCGCACAGCAATATTTTGTTTCGTACAAAATGCGCGAAAATAAATTACCTAACCGGAATAATTTACAAATATCCGATAAAAGCAATGATTTTACGGCAGGCTTAACTTTTAATCTGCAAAAGGGCTTTCGCGTAAACGGCAGGCTGAATTATCGCGAAATCAGCTATCGCGATACCTCAAATAATGAACTAAAAGATGAAAATGCTTTAACAGGACGTGCCGAAATACAAATTCGTTTGGCAAAAGGCAGTTTTGTGTGGAGCACTTTTTACGAAACAGGCTTCGGATTTGAACGACTGAAAAATTATCAATATATTGAAGTACCGGCAGGGCAAGGGCAATTTACATGGATAGATTATAACGACAACAACATCAAAGAACTGAACGAGTTTGAATATGCACAATTTCAGGACAAGGCAAATTTCATACGTGTAGTTTTGCCGGATATCAAAAAGCAAAAAATATTTCTTTCGCAGCTTAATCAAAGTATCACTTTAATGCCGGAACGCATTTGGCAAAAGCAAACAGGTATTAAAAAGTTTGTAAGCCGTTTTGCTAATCGTTTTGCCGTACGCATTTTGCAAAAGGCAGACCATGATGATTATATTCCTGATTTAAAGGATAATCAGGGAATTATCAGTCTGAATTTTGATTTGCGCAATGTTTTTACCTTTAAAACCTTTAATCGCAAATGGCAAATTGATTACATATATAACCAAAACAAACAAAAAATACCTTTGGTAAGTGGTACGGAATATAAAAACAGGCAACTGAACCGCTGGAAATTAAAGTATAAAATTCAAAAGCGCTTTACTTTGTATAATGATTTTGCATTGACCAATCAAAAAAATGTTTCAGAGTTTTTTAAAAACAAAAATTTTGAGATTAAAAGCATCGAAGATCGTCCTACATTGCAATTTCAGCCTAAAATTAATTGGTTTATGAATTTATCGTATCGATATGCCGATAAACAGAATATTGCGGCAAGCGAAAAAGCTTTAATTCATGAAATAAAGTTGATTTACAATCAAAACATTATTACAGGCGGTAATTTACAGGCAAATTTCAGCTTACTGAACATCAATTACAACAGCGATGCTTTAAGTCCTGTTGCCTATGAATTGCTCGAAGGCTTATTACCGGGGCAAAATATGGTTTGGGAATTGATTTTCAATAAGCGACTTTCCAAGATTTTTCAACTACAACTGAATTACAACGGGCGCGTAAACGAAAACTCACAAGTTATTCATAATGGGGGCGTGCAGCTAAGAGCGAGTTTTTAATAAAATAATACATAAATTCGCGAATCGCGATATGCGAATTTATAGATATTATAAAATGAAAACACATAAAGGTATGCGACCACAAGATGTGGTTGTTTTATTAAAAATGATTGATAAAATGGTTGCTATCCAAAATAAAATTGAGTAAACCATAATTTTATTATACCAATTGTGTAGCTTATCATTTAGTTTAGCTTATTTTAGAATGAATGACTTTTTTATTCCACACTTACAAAACTCCCTGCAAACAGTATGGTGCCGGTAGAATTTTCTCTGATGAAATAGAAAAAGGGTTTATCTGCTTTGAAAACAACCGTTTCTTTTTTGCCCGAAACTGAGCGCGAACCAATTACGGCAGTTGCTGCACTGGCTTCGGTTCCGCTTTCATTAATTTCAATCACAGCTTTGTGTAAAATATTGCTTATCCTGATGTCTTTGTCGCCGGTTATACCCGATAAATCAGCTTTGCTGCTAAATAAAGAACTTAAACCCATATTTTTAAAATATTCAACCAGATCATACTCACTTTCTTTTTTAAACTTAGGAATACTAAGGTTTACATTTTTGTTTTTAAATCCGGTGATGATTTTTTCAAAGTATTTATTGTCCATTTTTTGAGCAAAAGTTTCAAAATCATCCGGTAAAATAATAATAAATGATGC
>JALWNR010000358.1 GCA_027083715.1 Bacteroidales bacterium | reverse complement strand
TTCATCAGCACTGTTGGTATAGCGGGCATCCAAATATGAATAGCTGACAAAAGCACTTAAATTATCAATTATTTGTGCATTAACCGATGCTTCAACCCCTTGATGTCGTGTATCACCAATATTTTCATAAATTTCTAAATAAGGATTATCCGGTAAAGGCACGGTTTCAATCTGGTCTTCGAAATCCATTAAGAAATATGAAACCTGATAATTTATTTTTTGAATTAAATTACCACGTATGCCAATTTCATAATTGGTAAGGTATTCAGGTTTTAAATCGGGATTTGGTTCAGCAGTTCTCCCTCCGATAAACATTTGATCGTAAGTTGGCGGATTAAAGCCTTTACCAATATTTCCGAATACGGTTAAATTACTCATCGGGTTGTAGGCAAAACCAAATTTAGGACTGATTGCATCTACCGATGTGCTTGCCGATGTATTGCGGTCGCCTTCGTTGAATTCATCCACCCAATCGTAAGCAATGCCATCGTAACGCAAGCCTACTGTGATGAATAATTTATCGCTTACATTAAATTCGTCTTGAATATAAAAACCGGTCAAATCATAAGTAACGTTTCCTTGATCATCCAAATCGCCAATTACACCGGTTTCTTCGTCTCTATCATATTCCTCCATATCGGAAGTTTCTCTGTCGTATTTTGCACCTAAACTTATTGAATTTTTTTGTCCAAACACATCAAAACCAAAAGTGTAACGAGCTTCGCCCCCAAACAGGTTTACATCGTATTTTCCCCATGTCCGGTCGCTGTAATGTCCTTCATCATACCTGCCACGCGTATAAATATCGACAGACAAAACAGAATTGTTTCCCCATGTTTTAACATAATCCAGATAGGCACGGTATAATTTTTTGTCATAGCCTGCCCACATACGGTCTGCGGCTGTCGGCTCCTCAACAAAAGTAATACTGTCAATAGAACCGGCTAATTCAGAATTACTTAGCGAATAATCAAAAGTAAATCTCAGTTTACCGATTTGTTTTAAATCTTTCGATAATTTAGTGCCGAGATGAGTTGATGTATAAGCTGAGTGATCACGGTATCCGTCTGACGAATAATAGTTTGCTTTTACCAAATAATTGAAACCGTTTTTACCACCGTTTAAATTTCCGCCTACTTTATAGGTTCCGTAAGATCCTACAAGTCCTTCAAAATCGCCATGCAAACCATCTTGCGGCTTTTTCTCAATTACATTTATTACACCTGTTAATCCGTTCGGACCGTAAAGAGCGGAAACGGGACCTTTCAAAACTTCAATTTTTTCGGCATTTTGCATGTCAATACCTTCAAAACTGGTTCGTCCCATGGCTTCGGTAATTGGAATGCCATCCACTAAAACCAAAATTCCGCGTGTAACATAAGTGTGTAAACCCACCCCACGAAAACTTACCACACTTGCTTCTGAGTGTTGTGTGTCTTCGGTGAATACACCGGGGATTTCCATTAAGGCTTCACTGATATTTCTACCATTAGTTTGTTCTATACGTTTTGGGTTAATAACATAGATAGGCGCACCAATTGCTTTAACATTTTTATCGGTTTTTGTTGCCGAAATTGTTATTTCATCCACTGTTAAATCATCTTCTACCAAATAAAAAGTCAATGTAGTGGTTTTTCCTGCCGTCACTTTTACTTTTTCGTGTTTTGAAGCAGCATACCCAATATATTTGGTTTCAACAATATATTCCCCTTCGGGTATATTTTTTAATTCAAAGTATCCGTTAGCATCGGTAATTGTTCCTACACCAAGTCTCTTTATAATAACCTGGACATCAGTCATTTTTTTACCGTTTTCTTTATTGAATACAGTTCCTTTTATTGCTCCTTTATCTTGCGCAAACGCTGTAATGCTTGGTACGAATATCAGCAATATTAAAGACAACGTAATTATATATCTCTTCTTCATGTTTTTTTATTAAAATTTAGACAATACTCTCCCATGACTGAAAATACATCATCAGTCCATTATGCGGGAAATCTATGTGATTAGAAATTCAGGCCGGATACAGGCATTAGGATTATCATCAAGATAAACCTGTAAAAATCCGGTTTTATTTAAAATTTAGGAGGATGAAATACTTTGTTTATTATCTCAAAATGATAAGTTATTATGTATGGAACAATCGCTTTTTTAACTTTATAAAAAAGCATTCCATTATGTCCTGTGTTTTTTATCAGAGCAATAACCGGGTCGGATTTTAGAGGTGGCGGTGGAGGAGCTTCCTGCTTTTGATCTGTTTTGATGGCATTGGCTTTTTTAAGCTGCTTTTTTAAATGACAATGTCCGTTACAATGCATTTCGGGCTTATCTTTATTTTCGCAAAGTACCTCGGCAATATATTTTTTATTAAGTTCATACTCAATATAAGGCATATAGGGTATTGTCCATGCAATTAAATACATGAATAACAGAAAAAGCGATATGTATCTCCTGTAATTCAAGATAAATTATTCAAATTTTAAAACCTGTGTTTCATTTATCATAGCATTTCTTGTTTTACACAGGCAAATGCAAATTTTAATATAATTATTGAGCAATGGCTTTAAGGTACACTATAAATTGCAGGCTGTCTGTAAATACAAACTCGTCTTCGCTTTTTGCATAGGATTTTGACATGTGGGTAATTCCCCATTCAGTACGATTAATAACAAATTTTTCAGATTGTGCCGATAAAGTATCACCTGAAACATCTATGATGCTTTTAAAAACTATAGGTTTTTCTACATCTTTAATTTTCAGATTCCCTTTAACAAGGAATATATTTCCTTGTTCATTTGCTATTTGAGTTATGTTGAATGTTGATCGGGGATATTTTTTTACGTCAAAAAAGTCTTCTGATCTGAGGATATTTTCCAAGGTTCCGCGCATTAAGTTATTGTCAACATCCGTATCGTAAATACTGTCCATGTTTATTGTAAATGTACCACCAGACAATATTCTGTTTTTTACCTGAAAAACACCTTCTTTTATAAGAACCAAACCGGTATGTTTATCGCAAAACCATTGCAATTCACTTTCTTCCGGTATTATTTTGTATCCGTTTTCTGCAAAAACAAGTGTTGTATCTGTTTTTTCCTGCAAATCGATATGTTCCATTTTTGCTCTTTTTAGATGCATAGAAACCTTACCGATACATGTATCTTTTTCAATTTTATTTTTTTGTGCATCATTTTGCTTATCTGCATTATTATTACATGCAAATAAAAAAAACAATGATGCTATTATAAAAAAACTATATGTTCTAATCTTAAAATTCATATTTAATGTTTATTGCTTCCTTCACTAACTACTCCGGTTGCAATACCGTTTACCAACATTTTTTCAATAGATTCCGGGATATTAATTGCATTTGTAAAGATGGTACTGTCCAATTCAGCAGCAAAAAAATTACAATCCTTTAAATTGGCTCCTGTAAAGTCTGCTTTTTGCAAATGTGCACCCTGAAAAGTGCTGCCTGTGAAATTTGAATACCTAAAACGAGCATATTCCAATCCTCCTCCGGTAAAATCACAATAGCTGAAGTTGCACGAATCTAATATGGAATGCATTAATACTGCTCTGATAAAGCGAGTTTTAATGGCAGTTGAACCTGTGAAGTTTGAATATAAAAATTCCACATCTTTTAATAAAGCATTACTTAATTTTGTGTTTTTTAGATTGGTTCGGTGTCCTTCCATGCCAAACATATTTGCTCCCTGAAAATCACAATTACTCAAATCAGCATCATTTACATGTACATGAAAAAGCTTTGCCTGTCGAAAATTACAGTTTGATAAATTTGAACCGTCAAACTTTGTCCAGCGAATATCTGCTGCACGAAAATCTGAATTTGAAAAATCTCCGTCTGAGCAATTTGCTGAGCGAAAACTACTTGCTCTGAAATCGCTGTTTTGCACATTTTGTCCGTGCCAATATACCGTATCTAGATTTGCAAACCTGAAATCATCGTATTTCTGCGGAACCGGAATTATTCCCTTCGTTCTGATAACAGTGTCGTTTATTGGCTCATTTGCAATTTGCCGGCGCTCTTCATCGCTTAGGAAATTCGCCAGTTTATACATATTAGTGGTGTCAATTTCACTCGAGCTATTGGTTGAGCTGCCATTTGAACAACTCACAAACGAGAGTGATAACAGTCCGAAAATACCTATAAAAAATATTTTATTCATACGGTTTATCTAGTTATTGGTGTATTAGTTAATTGGTATATTGATTAAAATAAGCTTTTTAAATTGCGATGCATTACAC
>JALWNR010000357.1 GCA_027083715.1 Bacteroidales bacterium | reverse complement strand
GTAGTATTGTCATTTATTAGTACTTTTTAAACAAGCAAGGCTTATTGTAAACATTAAAATTCTGAAAAGTGAAAAATCCTAAATCTTTTGAACAGGAATCAAACGTTGAATTTTATAAAAAACTCATAAAAAAATTCATAAAAAATTGGTATTTAATTATCATTAGTTTAAGTATTGCACTGGCTATTGGTCATTTTATTTATAAATCAACACCACCAATATTTCGCAATAATTTAATTATGTTGATGGCTAACGAAAATGCAAATAATTTTCAGGGTGCCGGTGATTTAATGCAATTTGAAATGTTTGACATACAAAGTTCACTGGAAGATGAACTGGGTATAATCAAATCTTTTCCGATTATCAACAAAACCATTCGACAATTGGATTTGTCAGCTTCTTATTATATCGGAGAAGGGTTGATTATCAAAGACATATATAAAAACAATCCTTTTGTGGTTATTGCTGAGCCAACATCAGCCGTTCCTGTTGATTTATTATTTGAAGTACAGGTTTTGTCCAATAATAAATTCAGATTAAGTGCAAAAAATAAAGATGAAATCTATTTATATAATCTTGTTGAAAACAAGAATGAAGGAACCATTAACAATGTCAGTTTCTCCGAAGAATATGTATTTGGAGATGAAATTAACTTTAAGAACTCAAAGTTTAAAATTTTACTTAATGGAAATTTTAATCCTAAAAGTCTTATAGGAAAAAACTTATTTTTTAAATTTAATAATATAGAACAATTAACTTATCAATACCAAGGAGCACTAACTATTGAAAGAGTATCCAATCAATCATCATTAATTACTCTTGAAATTAAAACACCCAATGCCATATTAACCACCGATTTTTTAAATACGCTGGCAAAAGTATATTTGGAACAAAACCTTGAAAAAAAGAACAAAATTGCTACAAAAACCATTGAGTTTATCGAAAATCAAATATCAGAAGTAGCTGATTCACTAATTGTTACAGCAGGAAATTTAGAGTCATTCAGACGTGAACATAAAGTAATGGATATTGATTATTTGTCGCAAAATGTATATACACAGCTTACACAGCTACAAATCCAAAAATCAGAATTAATACTGAAATCAAAATATTATGATTACATCAAAGAATATTTTGAAAACAACAAAGATTTAAGCGATTTACTGGCACCCTCGTCAATGGGTGTCGATGACCCACAATTGGTAAGTTTGATTACCCAATTAACCGAGCTCAATGCCCGGCGTTCTTTATATCTGGACAATAAAAGCCTGAAAAATCCCGAAATACCCGATTTGAACGCAAAAATTACCAATTTGAAACGTACAATTCTTGAAAACATCAATTATATTGTAACTACTTCTGACATTACCATCAACGATATTGACAACCGAATTGCGCAGCTGAACAAACAAATTTCAAAACTGCCAACTACAGAAAAAGAGTTGATTAATATACGCCGGAAATTTGATTTGAATGATGCAATTTATACTTTTTTGCTGCAAAAACGCTCCGAAGCAGAAATAGCAAGAGCATCAAACTCTCCCGATTACGAAGTAATCGATCCTGCAAAATTAAGTAGTGCAAGGCAAGTTGCACCTAAAAAACAAATGATTTATTTCAGTTCGTTTTTTTTAGGATTAATGCTTCCGGTAGGTTTTGTTCTACTTTTATCTACAATTAATGAAAACGTTACAGAAAGACGAGATATTGAAAAAGCAACCAACTTGCCAATACTGGCAAGTATTGCTAAAAATGACAGTAAAAGTATGAAACCCGTCGCCGATTATCCTAAATCTTTAATCGCCGAAACATTCCGCTCTCTTAGAACAAGTTTGCAATTTTTCCGAAAAGATAATGAGAAACATAAGTTTCTGGTAACATCTACATACAGTGGAGAAGGAAAAACATTTATATCCATAAACCTGGCAATTGCCTACTCCTATTTTGGAAAAAAAACCTTACTGATTGAGTTTGATTTAAGAAACCCTAAAATTGCTGAATACTTCGGACTTAGTAACACATTGGGCTTATCGTCTTATCTGACAAATGATGCAGCACTGGACGAAATCATTCAAAACTCGGGAGTAAAAAACCTGGATGTGATTACATCAGGAGCTTTGCCACCAAATCCGGTAGAACTTATGGCATCGGAAAACACCAAAAGTTTAATGGAAATTCTGGAAGCTATTTATGATTTCATTATCATTGACTCTCCTCCGATAGGTGTAGTTACAGACCCTTATTTACTAATGAATTACTCCGATATCAACATCTTTACCGTGAGGATGAATCATACAAATAAAAAACTGTTTTCAGCACTTATGGATGATATTGAACAAAAAGACATACAAAATTTTTCCATTGTAATTAATGATGAAGAAGACCTACTGCAATCATCCTATTATGATAAAGGAAGTATTGACAAATCATTTTTTGCTAAAAAATGGATTACCTTTAAAAAGCTAATTAAAAGAAATTAAAACTTTTGTATTTTAAGCTTATGCTGCATCAAAAAGCCTTTAATGATAATTTGTACATCGCGGTTATCATTATAAGGCTTTGTGCTTTCAGTGATAACTCGCACATTATTGCCTACAATATCAGGTTCAAAATAACCAAAACCGCAATATTTTCCGTTCTCAATTTTTATTACTGATTTTTCTTCCGGTGTTCTCCCTTTATCAAAAATCAAAAAATTATCGCCCCCGTATTCAAATTTTTGAATTAGATTTTTTGCACGTTTATTATAGGTTTCGGGCAATTCTTCGCCTATGCAAGCACCGAAGCATTGTTTAATTCCATAATGAAAGCAGGCTGCTTGTGTATCATATAATCCGCAAAGCTTTTGGCAAAGTTCAAACTGCTCACAAAAGGAGCTCAAATTTGATTTTGCAGATTGTAGTGAAGAAAATGATGTTAAAGGTAAATCGTTTCCATTATTGTTTCTTATCTCAAAACGCAAATAATTATTTTCATCATAAAATGAATAAATGCCGTACTGAAAAACACTTCTTCGCTGTGCCCTGTTAAATATTGGTTTATGTTTTTTTATCTCATCCGATTCCAATAAAAGTGCGACTAATTCACTTCCGGTTAATTCAAACAAGATATTTACAATCTGGCTACGCATCCTGATGGCTTTATCCGTTTTAGAATTACTAAGGTGTTGCAATACCCGCTTACGAATATTAATACTTTTTCCAATATAAATCAGTTCGTTACGCTCGTTGTAGAAATAATACACCCCTATTTTTTCAGGTAGTTCATCAAGTACTTTTTTATCAAACTGCGGATGTAAACCTTTTATGGAATGATAAGTCATTTCTTCAATCAGAGGTTTACTTTGCGCATCGGTTTTCAGCAAATAATCAAAAAGCTGAACGGTTGCATAGGCATCACCGGCAGCACGGTGCCTTCCGTTTATTGAAATTCCCAAATCGGCAGTTAGTTTGCCCAAGCTGTATGATTTATGCCCCGGAATTATTTTTTTACTCAATTTTACGGTACACAATTTTTTTCGTCTGAAATCAAAACCCAATCGGGCAAATTCTTCTTTAATAAAATTATAGTCAAAATCAACATTATGCGCCACAAAAATCCGGTTTTCAGTAATTTCTACGATTTTTTTTGCTACCTCATAAAATTTAGGGGCATCTTCGAGCATTTCGTTGGTAATTCCCGTTAAACGGGTAATAAAATAAGGCACAGGGCGTTCAGGATTTACCAGACTGACAAATTCATCCACTATTTGCTCACCATCGTAAACATAAATAGCAATTTCAGTAATCTTTTCCTTTTTAGGACTCAAACCGGTAGTTTCTATATCAATAACTGTGTACATATTTGCTCTTAAATCGGACTCCTGTAATATTCCACAAAAGTATATTTTCTGCAATCAGGGCAATAAAATTCGGCAAAAGTTTCATCTTCGTTTAAATCAATCCCGTTAAAATGATACCAGATACAATGCACACTGGTACTTCCACAATCAGGATTAGCACAAACAAACTCACCTGATAATTGTTTAAATTTTCTGTATGCAGAAGGGTTTGAAAGATAATCTCCTTTTGTAAAAGCTGCGATATTTTTCTTTCTATTCAGTTTAAAAGGTTTATCCAACAACCATTTTTTAGGATTTCCTTTAACAATTGCTTCATTTTCGGGGAAATCATGTTCAAAAAATTCCATAAATCTATTTTAGTGAAAGTGCAAAGTTAACATTTTTACATCTTTCCTTAAAATTAGACTTTTAATGATTTTTTAAAAAATC
>JALWNR010000356.1 GCA_027083715.1 Bacteroidales bacterium | reverse complement strand
GAAAAAGACAGTTATAGCAATTATTTTTCTTGTAAGTTTTTACTTTACAGGATTTTCACAAATGGTAATAAAGCCGGCAATTGGTATGAATTTTACCAGTTTAAGTAATGACCCACTAACATATGAAGCAACCGGCAGAGTAGGTTGGCAAATTGGAGGAACTATTGCTATGGGCGATCAGTTTTATTTTGAACCCGGTATTTTCTGGGAAAAAAATAACTGGAACCTGCAAAACATTGACCCACAAATCCCTGAGTTCCAAAATGATATTAGTGCAATCAAAATTCCTATATTTGTTGGGATAAATCTGATAGGTGATGCCGATGACAGTAATTTCCATATTATGGGCGGACCCACTATGCGCATAGTTACAGATGTTAATCCGGGCACAACCGGCAAAACAAAAGACGATTTTAGTGATTTTATTTTCGGCATGGATATCGGTGCAGGAATATCAATGGGAAAAATTTTTATTGATGCCGGTTACGAATGGGGATTAACCAATATCTATAAAGATGAAACAAACGATATTCGCAGTCGT
Organism: Bacteroidales bacterium; assembly: GCA_027083715.1. Lineage (GTDB taxonomy): Bacteria > Bacteroidota > Bacteroidia > Bacteroidales > NBLH01 > NBLH01. The sequence goes on along the minus strand of JALWNR010000356.1, from coordinate 3,733 downwards.
GGGTTTTGGCTAAATGCCGGATTCAGACTTAAGTTTCTATAATTAAAACAAAAAACTGACAGCTAATTTGCCTGTCAGTTTTTTGTCAAACCTTAAATCCGCAGGTATGTTTGTAGCGAACTGCAAAGCACTCACAGCTTGTCCCGTTTTTTCGGGAAATACATTAAAAAATATAAGAAATGAGTAAAAGTCAAAGAGTGTGTCAGTATTGGCAAAGCACAGAAAAAAGCAACGCAAGCGTAGCATTAGTTACGGTGAGTAGGTTTTTTCGAGCACTGCCAATAATGGCGGGCTATTTGGCTTTGCAGCAAAAGATACTTGCGGATTTAAGGTTAAAAAAAATAAACTGCCGAAACAACTGCCATATTAACTATTATTTCTTTTTATAAACACTTAAAACAAACCAATTTATCATGCAAAAATTAATTTTAACACTTATTATATCAATGTTTATGTTCCAAGGTTTTGGACAAAAATACCCATTGAAAATTGAAACCTACAAGCTAAAAAACGGATTAACCGTTTATTTAAATGAAGACCATACCATGCCCATGGTTCACGGAATGGTAGTTGTAAAAGGCGGTTCAAAACGTGACCCGGCTGATGCAACGGGAATAGCACACTATTTTGAACACATCATGTTTAAAGGTTCCGAAGAACTGGGAACTATTGATTATACCAAAGAAAAAATCTATCTGGACAGTATTTCAGACCTCTATGATAAACTGCGGGCTACCAACGATAAAGATAACAGAATGGAAATACAAAAAGAAATTAATCGTATTTCAATTAAAGCAGCAGACTATGCCATTCCTAACGAGCTGGATAAGGTACTGAACGAAATGGGCTCCAAAGGCGTTAATGCAGGAACAGGCTTTGAATCAATTGTCTATTACAATAGTTTTCCGGCAAACCAAATCAATAAATGGATTGAGCTGTACAGTCATCGTTTTATGAAGCCGGTTTTTCGTTTGTTTCAATCGGAACTGGAAACTGTTTACGAAGAAAAAAATATGTATGCCGATGATGCTATGAGTGTAATGTTTGAAGAATATCTGAAAAACTTTTATAAAGGCACCCCCTACGCAATGCCCGTTATTGGAACAACACACGATTTGAAAAATCCTTCCCTCAGTAAAATGAAAGCCTATTTTGATAAATATTATGTTGCAAAAAATATGGCATTAGTACTTACCGGCGATTTTGACAGTGAAAAAATTAAACCCCTCATCGAAGAAAAGTTTGGACAGTGGCGAAGTGGCAAAGCTCCGGAGCCTTTAAACATTAAAGTAACACCTTTTAAAAGTAGAGAGGTAGTAAAAAAACGAATGACTCCGATAAAAGTAGGCTTATTAGGTTACCGAACCATTCCGCGCAATCATCCGGATGAACTGGGTATGGAATTAATATCTGCCCTATTAACAAATAATGCTTCAACAGGACTGTTAGACCAACTCCGAAACGACAATAAATTGATGTTTGCAGGAATGTTTAACGATTTTCATGAAGAAATAGGCGGAACCATTATATTTTATGTTCCGAAAATTATTGGACAATCGTTGGGAAAAGCAGAAAAACTGGTTCTAGAACAAATCAATAAACTCAAATCAGGTGATTTTGATGATAAACTATTGCAAGGAGTAAAAGTAGAGCTTAAAAAACAGTACGAAGAAGATTTAGAAGATATGCGCTGGCGTGCTTATGCAATCTCTGATGCTTTTTTATACGGTATAAGCTGGGAAAAATATTTAACAACTCCTGCCAAAATAGATAAAATAAATAAAGAGGATGTTATAAAACTGGCAAATAGATATTTTACGGATAATTATCTGGCTTTTTATTCTAAAATGGGTTTCCCGAAAAAAGATAAAATTGACAAACCACCTTTTAAGCCGGTAGCTTCAAAAAATACTGAGAAAAAATCAGAATATGCAAAAAAACTGGAAAGTATGCCCGTTACAGACATGAAGCCACGTTTTATTGAATTCAACAAAGATGTTTTTATCTCGGAAATAAATAAAAACATTACACTTTATACAACACCCAATCCAATCAATAATATTTTCTCCATCCGTTTGGTTTTTGGCAAAGGCGATTATCAGGATCCTATACTGTCGCAAGCAGTATCGGCAATGGAATATGTACACCCCAAAGATGTAGATTTCAATACTTTTAAACAAAATTTGCAGTTGCTGGGTTGTAGCTTTTACACTTACAGTTCGCCGGACAGGACAACGATAAGCATTTCCGGTTTAGAGGAAAATTTGGAAGCTTCGCTTAAACTAATTGATGCTATGATTAAAAATCTGGCAATTGACCAGGACGATTTACAAAAACTTACAGAAGATTATAAAATGAACCTGAAATACGAAGCCAAAGATGTAAATACAAAAGATATGGCGCTTTCGCAATTTGCACTTTACGGAGAAAACTCAGATTTTTTAGATCGTTTGACTCTGAAACAGGTAAAAGAGCTAAAAACAAAGCAATTAACAGATAAACTAAATAATGTTTTCGGATATGCTTATGATATTCATTATTGCGGAAAACTCAGCCCTGAGGAATTTACAGGTATCTACAATAAAGTAGTCAATCCACAGGAAAACTTAAAAGAAAAAACTGCGAAAATTGAAAAGCCCAGAAAAAAATATGCTAAAAATACTATTTTGTTTTTAAACGATAAAAAATCGGTTCAAAGCCAAATAAGAATATATATTGAAGGTGAAGTAAACGATAAAGAAAGCCGCATCGGGATGTATGGTTTCAACGATTATATGGACGGGAGTATGTCTTCAATATTGTTTCAGGAAATCAGAGAGTTTCGCTCATTGGCTTATGGTGTAAGCGGTTATTACAGCCCTTCTTTTTATTTTGACAAACCCGGTTACTTTAAAGGCTGGTTATCGACACAAAACGACAAAACCCTTGAAGCAATTGATGTATATACCGGAATAATCAAAAATTTACCTAAAAAACCGGAACGTATAGATGAAATTCGTAAAAATCTGACTATTTCCATCAATGCCAGTCAGCCGATGTTTCGTTATAAATCATTAAGTGTGGCAAACTGGCGTGCACAAGGATACACAAACGACCCGCGTAAAGAGCGATACGATAAGTACCTGACTTTGAGTTTTGATGAGATTATTGATTTTTACAATAAAAATTTAAAAGGAAAACCCTGGCTGATTACCATTGTTGGTAACGAAAATAGGTTTAATTTTGATGAGTTAAAAAAATATGGAAAAGTTGAAAAGGTATCGTTAAACGTACTGTTTACAAAATAAGCGGATCTTTTTTGGAAAAAACCATTGATATCTTACATAAGGATGTTAATGGTTTTTTTGCGTTCTATACTAAACCGCTTAAATATTTTGTAAAAGTATATGCCGATAGACTTTTAGTTTTGTATTAAGAGCTTGCGAAGTAATATAATTACTAAAAGCGTATCGGTATAAACTCTTGGTTTTACTAGCCAAGTAAACAGTTTGGAATAAATAATCTGATTAATTCTCTATTTTTGAAAAAATCTTTTTACATTTATTATGTTTAAGAGAAAAGGTATTTCATTTATAAATAAGTTATAAATATGAAAAAAGCACTGACTTTTAGTTTTTTATCAAAACATTTTAATAAAAATATCTATTCTTTTAACAAGGAAAATAAAAAGATAATCATACAATTTATTATAAGTTTTTTCTTTTTTTCAATAGGGATTTGGTTCCTAATGCAT
>JALWNR010000355.1 GCA_027083715.1 Bacteroidales bacterium | reverse complement strand
ATTGATGCTTATTTAAATATTTTTAAAATGCCTGAAAACAATATTGGTACAGAGTTTTATTACTCATTTACTTATGGAAATGCAATATTTATATGTTTAGACACCGAAGAAGATAAAACACCTACTGAGTCAAGTGTACAATATAATTGGTTAAAAGAAACTTTAGCAGCAAATCAAGATAAGACATGGAAAATATTATTGTTTCACAGACCTTTTTATACTACCGGTGAACATAAAGGAGAAATGGATTATAAAATGGATACTTGGTTTGAAACTTTTGACCAATACGGGGTGGATTTGATTTTTAACGGACATGACCATATGTATGAAAGAACAAAGCCTGTTCAAAAAGATGGCAAGGTAGTTAGTGAATACGGCAGTGGTGAAACCCAAGGAAGATGCCAAGTAGTTTGCGGTGGGGCAGGAGCACCTCTTTACGATACTGGTACAGCAGATTGGCTCGAAACCGGCTCTAAAAAACACCATTACTGTAAAATTTCGATTGATGATAATCAACTAAAAATGGAAGTGTTTGATGTAAATAACACACGATTTGATGAAGTAACACTTAAAAAAGAACCTTTACTTATGAATAAATATAACATTAGCGAATCAGTAAAAATCTTTCCGAACCCTGCAAATAATCAAATTATTATTAAAGGAAACAATTTAGATATCGATAAAATAAGAATTTATAATACTAAGGGGCAGGATTTTACTAAATCAGTTTATTTTTCAAGAAGTAATGCAAATATTGTTATTGCTGATTTATCAAAACTTCCACAAGGTGTATATTTTATTCAGCTACAGTCGAATTCTTATAAAATATTAAAAAATTAATTAAGTGTGTCTATAAAGTACTTAATTCTTTCAATTCGATGACTTTATGGACAAACTCTAATTATACCAAACTGCATATTTTGGCTTTTACTCATTTCTTATGTTAATTTTAATGTATTCGTGAGTGCTTCGCAGTTCGTTACGAACATAATTTGCGAGTTTAAGGTACTACAAAAAAATACAAAAACATTTTTATTTGAACATAAGTTCATTAACTTTGCCGAAAAAATTAACAATGCCCAGACCAAAACGAAAACGAAAAATATTTAGCTTACCCTTGGCTGAAGGTTTTAAACCATTTGGTCTTCCTTTTAATGAAGCCGAAGCCTTAGAACTATTATTTGAAGAATACGAAGCGCTAAAACTTGCAGATTACCATCATCTGACACAAGAAGAAGCGGCAAAAAAAATGAATGTATCGCGCCCTACATTTACCCGAATTTATGAAAAGGCACGCAATACCATTGCCGAAGCACTCGTGGAAGGTAAAATTATTATTATTACCGGCGGACATGTGGACATTGATGATGAATATACAAATCACCGAAAAGAAAAAATTAAATACGAAATAGGCACAGGAGGATTTTGCATCTGCCTAAAATGCGAAATACGTTTAGAACATATTAAGGGTGAACCTTGCAAAGAACGCAAATGTCCGCAATGTGGTGAAAAAATGTATCGTGAGAACTCATATTATCATATAAAGGCAAAAAATGAATAAATAGATGAAAAATTTCCATATAATAACAATTTGAAATAATTTCGTATAAAATTTTTAATACTTAAAAGAAATGGATACAAAAAATTTAGGATTTAACACAAAACTCATACATGCGGGAGCTTATGATGAGCCTTTTGGAAGTGCAGTTGTACCAATATACCAAACTTCTACTTTTAAATTTAAAAACGCACAACATGGTGCTGATTGTTTTTCAGGTAAAAGCGACGGATATATTTATACGCGTATTGGAAACCCTACCATAAAGGCATTTGAAGATAATATAGCCGCCTTGGAAAATGGGTTTGGAGGTATTGCAACAAGCTCAGGAATGGGTGCTGTTTCGGCTATTTATTTTGCATTATTGGAACAAGGTGCTCATATTGTAAGTACTGCATCGGTTTACGGACCCTCGCGTGGAATCATGGAGCAAGATTTCAGCCGTTTTGGAGTAGAATATAGTTATATCGATACTGCCAATGTAGAAAATATCAAAGCTGCTATTAAACCCAATACAAAAGTATTGTTTTTGGAAACTCCGGCAAACCCCACTATTGAACTTACCGATATAAAAGCTGCTGCTGAAATTGCACATGCACATGGAATCACGGTTGTTGTTGATAATACTTTTTCAAGCCCTTACTTACAAAAACCTTTGGATTTAGGTGCAGACGTTGTTTTCCATTCTATTACCAAATTTATTAACGGGCATGCTGATGTTGTAGGGGGTGTGATTATTACAAAAACGGAAGAGTTGTACAAAAAAATCCGCCATGCTATGGTTTATATGGGCAGTAATATGGACCCACACCAAGCCTATTTGGTGTTACGTGGTGTAAAAACTTTAGCTTTACGTGTAGAGCGCGCTCAGGAAAACGCAATGAAAGTTGCAGAATACTTAGAAAATCACCCGAAAGTAGCATGGGTGAAATATCCAGGGTTAAAATCACATCCACAACATGAATTGGCAAAAAAACAAATGAAAGGTTTTGGATCAATGATTAGTTTTGGTGTAAAAGGAGGTTTGGAAGCCGGACGTATTTTAATGGACAACGTTCATTTGGCTTTATTAGCTGTTTCATTAGGCGGTGTTGAAACTTTAATACAGCATCCGGCATCTATGACTCATGCAGCTGTTGCTCATGAAGATAAAATAAAAGCCGGAATTACTGATGATTTAGTACGTTTTTCAGTTGGTATTGAAGATGTGGAAGATATTATAAACGATTTAGATCAAGCTCTGGCAAAAGTTTAGATATACTACAATAAAAAAGGGCGGTAACCACTCCGCCCTTCTGCTTTTAACCTAATTATTAACCTAAAACCTATTATTATGAAAAAACTTTCTTGTTTTGTCTCTGCAAAGATAGGCACAGAAAGTGTTAAATTTATTTAAAAAAAGTTAAAGTGTGTTAAAAGTTACTATTTTAAACGACAATGCTCCCGGAAACACATGTAGCTCTGAACATGGTTTATCCTATATTGTTCAAGCTGACAAAACCATACTTTTCGATCTGGGTCCTTCTGATATTTTCTTAAAAAATGCAAAAAAATTAAATGTAAACATTGATAATATTGACACAATTGCACTCAGCCACGGACACTGGGATCATGGAAACGGACTAAAATATCTAACCAATAAAAAATTAATTACTCATCCTGATAGTTTTCAAAAAAAGTATCGTAAAAAAGACCACTCATACATCGGGCTTCCTCTTTCAGAGGAAGAGGCACGAAAAAATTTTGATTTAATTTTAAGCAAAACACCTTATAAAATATCCGAACAAATTATTTTCCTGGGCGAAATACCCCGCTTAAACAATTTTGAAGCACAAATAACTAATTTTGTTTTAGAAAACGGTAAAGATGATTTTGTTTTAGATGATTCTGCACTTGCCGTAAAAACAAAAAAAGGCTTGGTCATTGTTTCCGGCTGTGCTCATTCAGGCATTTGTAATATTATCGAATATGCACAAAAAGTTACTCAAACTAAAAAAGTGTACGGAGTAATTGGCGGTTTTCACTTAAAAAAAGACGATTTACAAACTCAAAAAACCATTGAGTATTTCAAAAATTTAAACATTGAAAAAATTTATCCTTCACATTGTACTGCACTCCCTGCATTAGCCGCTTTTTATCAAAATTTTAAAATAAATCAGGTTTTAAGTGGTAATATTATATTTTTTTAGCTTGTATATTCGTTTAATATATCTAAACAAAACTTATACTTATGAGCAAGATAAAATACCTGATTTTCAGTTTGCTGTTTCTATTTTTATTACAAAACACACTAGCACAAAAGCTTAAGCACCTAAAAGGTACTGCATTTCCGAAAGAAGTTCTGGAAATAAAACTTTATAAAGAAAACGGCGACAGTACTACATTTAAAAAAGTATTAAAAAATTTAAAAGGCAATGTAATTTACCTTGATTTTTGGGCAAGTTGGTGCGGTCCGTGCATCAGAGAAATGCCTAAATCAAAAGAAGTTCAAAAATATTTTTTAGGGAAAAAGGTAAGTTTCTTGTATTTATCTACAGACAGGGAACATGAAAAATGGATTGCCGGAATGAAAAGAATTAATATTGACGGGTATCATTACCGTATAAAACCGGAAGATAAACCTTTGTTTAAAAACTTATTTAAAATACCCGGCATCCCTTATTATGTGATTATTGATAAGAAAGGGAATATTGCAGACCCCCGTGCAGACTGGCCTAAAG
>JALWNR010000354.1 GCA_027083715.1 Bacteroidales bacterium | reverse complement strand
AAAGAAATATAATTTCTAAAAAAATTTTTTAGAGTTTTTTCTAACATCAAAGTAGGAGTTTGACTTGTTGGAGTTTTGTTAGATATTGCTTGTTTAGCTATATTTTTAAATTTATTCATAAAAGTACAAAAAAATGATATTAAAACTAAAAGAAGGTTTCGATAATGTTTTATTTGGCTGCTCAATGGATTTTATTGAAAAAAAAATAGGCAAACCCGATAAAATCTATGAGGACGAAGAAGAAAACAAAAAATATCAGTACAATAAACAAAAACTTACTTTAACCTTTTATAAAGAAGCCGGTTTTCGTTTGGCTTATATTCAAACGTCAAATGAAAAAATGGAAATCTTAGGAAAAAAAATTATTGGAGAAGATATTGACGCTGTACTTGATTTTTTTGAAAGCAAAAACATCGAAGATTTCAAATACGAAGATTACGACAGTTTTGAAACCTATACGAATGAAGATAACTGGCTGGTTTTAAATGTTGAATACGGCGTAGTTGACGAAGTGGAAATTGGTGTGATAATTAATGATAATGACGAATATGAATGGAAATATTAGTTGAAAGTCAAAAGTTTATAAAGTTGAAAGTTTAGTTAATGTGAGAGAGTTACAAAACTTTTCAATAACTTTTAATACTTTATGATATGAAAATTAACAGATTTGAAGACATGCTTTCGTGGCAAAAAGCAAGAGTTTTAGCTATTGCAATTTATACTGTCTTTAAAATGAAAAAGACTTTAATGAATTTTATAATTTAAGTGTTGAAATATCTAAATTACTTTCAGGTTTCATTAGAGTTTTACACTCAAAAGGCTAATTATCACACTTTATAATTTTGATTGCGGACTTTTTTACAAAAACTTTCAACTTTAAACATTTAACTTTTAACTCAAATGTCCTTTCCCTATTCCTATAAAAACAAAATTATTGTCCCTGACACGGAAAATGTGGATATAACGGATGCTATTAATGCCCTGGCGGGATATATTTATAATTCGGGTTTTGAAGATTTTGATATTCAAGCCGAAAAAATACATTTTCGCAGCAATAATGCTTTTATCAATTTTCATTATGAAGTAGATTTATTTATTGAAAAAGACGAAAATATAAATATTCTGTACGAAATACATATTGTACAATTGATAAAAATTACTATTGCCTTGGTTGTTTTTATCGCATTTTTTTCAAGTTTTGGTTTTAGTGGTTTTTTATGGTTTTCTATTATTTTTTCAGCAGTATTTTACTTTGTAAATCTGCTTTTTGCAGATACTCATATACAAAAAATCATTAAAAAATCTCCTTTTTATCAAGCATTTGATCCTCTGGAAAGAGAAGATTTTACAGAAGAACAAATCCGGTGGCTACAAGATAAAAATTGCTGTCCGGCTTGTGGTGCCGAAATTACTGATTGGGATTTACATTGTCCAGAATGTGGCTTGCGATTAAAACAAAACAATTTTACCGTTCCGCTTGATGTGAGCAAGTACAAAGAAAAACGCTTTCATTACCATTTTAAAGAAAAAAAGAAAAAATGACCCGAAAAATATCCGCACATTATGTTTTTCCTGTAAATACTCAACCTATCCGCAATGGAATTATTGAAATTAATGAAATGGGCGAAGTTTTACAAGTAATCAATCCCGGAAAGAAAATAAAAGAACAAGCAGGCGTGGAGTTTTACAATGGTATTCTGGTGCCCGGATTTGTTAATGCGCACTGTCATTTAGAACTTTCAAACCTGAAAGATAAGATACCTCAACATACCGGGTTGCATAATTTTGTTGGCTTTGTAAGTCGCTTTCGCAATACGGATGAAGAAATTATCCGCAAAGCCATTGAAAAAGCCGATTTTGAAATGCAAAAAAACGGTATTGTTGCTGCTGGCGATATTTCAAATCAGGCAATCAGTATAGAGCAAAAGAAAAAAAGCAAAATTAAATACCATACTTTTATTGAAATTTTTTCCTTAAATCCTAATTTGGCAGAAGAAAAACTGTTGGAAGGCAAAAAACTTTTAAACGAATTTTTAAAACATAATTTAGATGCATCCATAGTTCCTCATGCGCCATACAGCATATCCAGGGAATTGTTTGCCTTGCTGAAAAAACAAATGAAAAAAAATAGCTTACCCATCAGCATGCACAATCAGGAAACGGCTTCGGAAAATGAGCTTTTTATTAAACAAAGCGGTGATTTGTACGAAACATTCCTGTCATGGGGAATTAAGTTCTCTGATTTTTACCCTACGGGTAAAAATTCATTAGCTTCGGTAATTGATTATCTGCCGGAAGAAAATAATTGCCTGATCGTACACAATACTTTTACAAGCAAACAAGATATTGAACAGGCAAATACAAAACTAAAAAATATTTATTGGACATTTTGCCCCAATGCCAATTTGTATATTGAAAATCGACTACCGGATATTTCTTTATTTTACCGGGAAAATCAAAATTGTTGTATCGGCACCGACTCTCTGGCATCAAATCATCAATTATCGGTTTTAGAAGAAATAAAAACCATTCAAAACCATTATCCCGAAATTCCATTACCGGAATTAGTAAAATGGTCAACACTTAACGGTGCCAAAGCTCTGAATTTACAGGGTAAATTCGGGAGCTTTGAATTAGGCAAAACGCCCGGCATAAACCTCATCTCAGGAATTGATTATAAAAATATGAGATTGACAGATAAGAGTACGGTTAAAGTAATAATTTAGCATTCTTTCATTCTTTTATCACAGTATTTTGCGGCTCCTTATATACAAAACAATATAGAATAGTACCTACAAACATTATCATAATAGAATAAGCAAACAACTCGCTGTAGAATCCGGGATAGCGATATGCTAAAACACCCAAAATAGCAGGTGCCCAAGCAATAAAACTGAAAGTTTTTGAAATCCACCCACCTTTAAACCACCAATCGGAAAGTATCAAAAAACTAGCAGCTAAACTCCCCCATTTTATCCATGTGTAAATGTGCAACATATCTAAATCATCCTGAAAGCTACCATCGGCAAGTTTTTCGGTAATTGTAATTAATTTTATATTTTCCAGCCAATCAAAAACCATAGCTACAACAGCTAAGACCATAACTACAATAAAAAGCTTTTTCCCTGAAACTTTAACCAATTTGCGGGCAAACAAAAACAAAAACGTACCATAAACAAAGGCATAAATAAAATCTATTTTATTGCCCAAATCCATTTGTTGTACTAGATTGTCATCCGGTAAAAAGCCAGCAAACATACCAAAAAGCCTTTGGGTTTCACCAACTGTTCTAACAAATTCAAAGAAAATAATCGGGGTTCTGAAACCTTCTGCCATATAGGGAACAATTCGCGGAAAAATACTCATAATTGTAAGTGCTAACAAAACAATTACAATTCCGATGTATCCAATTGGTAAAAAAGGCTTTTTAGATTTCATAATAATTTGTTTATAAATTCGGATGAACAAATATAAAAAATATTTTCGTTAATAATACTTGTTTTTATGCTAATAAAGGTTTTTATAAGATCAATTATTAAGAAATCTTTAAACTATTTGTAATAATTCCATAAAACCAGTATATTTACACAACTTTTGAAAAGAAAATAAGCAGTTATTTTATTATTTTTGCTTATAAGTAGATTATTAACAATAAGATAAAATGGAAAGATTACTTATTGCAGCAACGCAAAAATCGCCATTGATTCATATGGATGCAGACAAAGGATTGATTGAAATAAAAGGAAGATCAACTCCCGAAGATACAGACTTGGTATTTGGTCCAATATTGAAGTGGATTAGAGAATATACAAAAAACCCACAGAAAAAAACAACGGTAAATTTGCATTTTGAATACTTTAATTCAAGTACAACCAAAGCATTAATGCGTCTTATTAATCATTTAGTACCTTTAGCAAAAGAAGGAGACTATGAATTGGAAATCAACTGGTTGTATTTTGATGAAGATATGCTTGAGTACGGACAGGACTTTGAAGAGCTTTCGGGTTTAGATTTTAATTTTATTGAAAGTGATTATTCAAATATTAACTTTGATATTGATACCTATTAAAATTGCTTTATAACAAGTAATTGTATATGCCGATTTATTCGGCATTTTTTATTTTTACTGATGAATTCATCTCAAAAAGTATATATTTTTGCTTTATCTGCAATTTTATTTTGGTCAACAGCAGCGGTTGCATTTAAAATTGCTTTGCAATATATGGATTTTATACATCTTTTGTTTTTTTCGTCACTAAGCTCTTTTTTGGTATTATTTACTATTTTAC
>JALWNR010000353.1 GCA_027083715.1 Bacteroidales bacterium | reverse complement strand
TCATAGAACAAAAGTATTGATATATAGCAACTTATCAATATTTATTGGTTAATCTGCTACAATTCAGTAATATTTATTATTTTCGCTGATTAATAAATCTTAAATCAAACATCATGACAATAAATATTCAAAAACAGATAAGTATAGCCGCAAGCCAGTCAATAGTGGTACTAACAGATAATTTTGATAAATTAAAAGAAGTACAGTTTTCGGATGATGAACTGTATTTTATTAAAAAATCAATTGAAAATAAAGAAAAATTCATCGTCATCAATCAATATAAAAGGATTGTTTTTATACAAATTTTGCCTGATGATAAAGATGAGAACGAAAAACGTGAAAAAATCCGCAGGGCAGCAGCAAAGCTCAAATCATATCTGAACAGAAACAAAATTTGCGATATTCAAATTGTTGAAACTGATAATAAAACACAATATCAAATTGATTATGCCGAAGCATTGGCTTTAAGTCATTATCAGTTTTTAAAATATTTTGAAAACAAGAATGATAAACTGAACAGCTTAAAAAATATCTTCCTTGTAAACAATAAAATCTCTGATGAAGAAATAAAACAACTTTCGGCACTTATTGAAGCGGTTTATAAAGCGCGTACATTGGTTAATGAGCCGGTATCGTTTATGGATGCGGAGCAAATGGTAAAAGAAGCCGAAGCATTGAGTAAAGATTGTGGTTTCAAGCTCGAAGTTTTGGAAAAAAAACAAATTGAAAGTCTGAAAATGGGCGGATTATTGGCTGTAAACAAAGGCAGTGCAAAGCCTCCAAGATTTATGATAATGAGCTGGGAGCCTGAAAATGCCAAAAACGAACAGCCGATAGTTTTGGTTGGGAAAGGAATTGTGATGGACACAGGCGGTTACAGCCTGAAACCAACTGCCGACAGCATGGACTACATGAAGTCGGATATGGGAGGTGCAGCGGCGGTAATTGGTACTATGGCTGCCGTATCAAAAGCCGGATTGCCCGTTAAACTGATTGGTTTGGTTCCGATGACCGATAATGCCATCGGTCCGGATGCCTACATGCCCGGCGATGTGATTACTATGCACAATGGCAAAACTGTGGAAGTTTTGAATACTGATGCCGAAGGACGTTTAATTTTGGCTGATGCTTTGAGCTACGCTCAAAAATATAATCCGGAGCTGGTTTTTGATTTGGCTACGCTTACAGGAGCAGCAGTTATGGCAGTAGGAACATTAGCTACCGTTGCCATGGGAACTGCAAATGAAGATATTTTCAGACGATTGGAAATCAGCGCATTCAGTACCTTTGAACGTATAGTACAAATGCCTTTCTGGGATGATTATAAAGAAATGTTAAAATCGAACATTGCTGATTTGAAAAATATTGGCGGACGCATGGCAGGTTCCATCACGGCAGGTAAATTTTTAGAACATTTTACTGATTATCCGTGGGTACATCTGGATATTGCCGGTCCTGCTTATATGAAAAAAGATACCGATTATTTAACAACAGGTGGAACAGGTGTTGGTGTTCGTCTGTTATTTGATTTTTTTAAAAATTATTAATAGTAACCTGATGAATATTTAAATTACATTTTTTAATAGTGAAAAACGGTAATTGGATAATTAGTTAATTAGAAATTATGCTACAAATTAATTGCCAATTAACTAATTTCTAATTATCTAACAAGCGGATATAAATTTGAAATAATCTTTTTTCAGTTTATTACCGTAATTTTAATAACATGTTATCCAATTTCTAATTAAAAATCCGATGGAAGAAAGAGATAAACCCAAAAAATCACAAAATAGAATAAAAGTAGGTATTAGTCAAGGCGATATTAATGGTATCGGTTATGAAATTATCATAAAATCATTGATGGATAATCGTATTTTTGAGCAGTTTACACCAATTTTGTACGGCTCGTCAAAAGTGCTGACCTACCATCGTAAAGCAATTAATGTGAATAATTTCAGCATGTATAATATCAAAACACCGGCTGATGCAAACCTGAAACGCGCAAATATAATTAATTGTCTGGATGATGATATCCGTGTAGAATTGGGTAAGTCAACCACAATGGCAGGCGAAGCTTCTTTTCAATCGCTCGAACGGGCTACGGAAGATATGAAAAACGGACTTATTGATGTTTTAGTTACCGCCCCGATAAACAAATACAATATTCAGATTGAGGGATTTAATTTTCCGGGGCATACCGAATATTTAAAAGAAAAATTTGGTGCAGACGATGTTTTAATGCTACTGGTAAGTGAAAATTTGCGTGTGGGTGTGGTTACCGGACATGTTCCGCTGAAAGATGTATCTGCAGCCATCACTCAAAAGCATATTTTAAACAAACTTCGCATATTGCATCAATCGCTTATTCAAGATTTTGTAGTAACTAATCCGCGTATTGCCGTGCTTGGATTGAATCCTCATGCCGGAGATAAGGGTTTAATCGGCAATGAGGAGCAGGAAATCATTATTCCGGCAATAGATGCTGCACGAGAAGAAGGAATTATGGCTTTGGGACCTTACGCTGCTGATGGTTTATTCGGTTCGGAAGATTTTTCAAAATTTGATGCTATTTTAGCGATGTATCATGATCAGGGGCTGGCTCCGTTTAAGGCACTGGCTTTTTCAACAGGAGTAAATTACACAGCCGGATTACCTGTGGTGCGTACTTCTCCTGCACACGGAACTGCTTTTGAAATTGCCGGAAAAGGACTTGCAAGCGAACAATCATTCCGTCAGGCGATGTTTTTGGCGGTGGATATTTTCCGTAACCGTAAAAAATATGAAGAAATAAGTAAAAATCCTTTGTAGGTTTTGTACTAAACCTCTTAAATATTTTATAAGAGTATCCCGATTTTCGGGACAGTTCCCCGAAAGTATTCGGGAGTAAACAATGCCGATAGACTTTTAGTTTTGTATTAAGAGCTTGCGAAGTAATATAATTGCTAAAAGCGTATCGGTATAACTATACTTAATCAATTTATAACAATAAATTACATTTTGCTCCCTGCATTAATGTCGGGAGCAAATGTTTTTATAGGCTTCCAAAATCACAATATAATGTGATTTTTAATGTCTTTTTATTACTTTTCTTTCAAATAAACAGGAAATTATCATTATCGTGTGATTTTCCGATGAATAAAATCATTTTCCCTTCAATATTATTTGTAATTCACTTTCCTTACTATATATTTGCAAATCTTTTAAAATTGGGTGAAAAGTAAAGTGATGAGTACAAAATTTAAAGAATACAAAAATCTTGATTTATCGCAAATCAATAAAGACGTACTAAAAGAGTGGGAAGAAAACAAAACTTTTGAAAAAAGTTTATCAACCAGAGAAGGAAATCCTTCTTTTGTTTTCTATGAAGGTCCGCCCTCGGCAAATGGATTACCGGGCATTCACCACGTAATGGCACGTACCATTAAAGATGTTTTTTGCCGTTACAAAACCCAAAAAGGTTTTCACGTTAAACGTAAAGCCGGCTGGGATACTCATGGTTTACCGGTAGAATTGGGTGTGGAAAAATCATTGGGCATTACCAAAGAGGATATTGGCAAAACCATTTCGGTAAAAGAATACAACAACACTTGCCGCAAGGAAGTGATGAAATATACCGGTGTATGGGAAGACCTGACCAAAAAAATGGGTTATTGGGTAGATATGCAAAACCCATACATTACTTACGATAACCGCTATATTGAAACAGTTTGGTGGCTTTTAAAAGAATTGTATAAAAAAGATTTGTTATACAAGGGATATTCCATTCAGCCTTATTCTCCCGCAGCAGGAACCGGTTTAAGCACACATGAATTGAATCAACCCGGTTGCTATCGCGATGTTAAAGATACAACGGCTACCGTTCAGTTTAAAATCGTAAAAGACGAAAAGAGCGAAAAACTGTTTGACGGAGATGAAAATTTGTACTTTTTAGCATGGACGACTACACCTTGGACATTGCCTTCAAATACAGCTTTGGCAGTTGGTCCGAAAATTAAATATGTAAAAGTTAAAACATATAATCCATATACAGGAGAACAGGTAACGGTTATTTTAGGAAAAGATTTGCTGAACAGCTATTTTAACCCCAAAAATGCCGATTTAAAATTAGAAGATTATAAACCCGGCGATAAAAAAATACCTTTTGAAGTAGTTGGCGAATACACAGGAAAAGATTTAGAAGGCATAAGATACGAACAACTGATACCTTGGATTAAACCTATGGGCGATGCTTTTCGTGTTATTTTAGGTGATTTTGTAACTACCGAAGACGGTACCGGTATTGTACACATTGCCCCAACTTTCGGTGCTGATGACGACCGT